>JAJYIC010000036.1 GCA_021790295.1 Pseudomonadota bacterium
ATCTTCGCCTCTGTCTCTTTTGCCGAAGAGATCGAACTCGACTACGACGAATTGGACGGTTTTGTCGAAAGCCTTCCCGATGGCGTCTACCGGGCCAAAGGGATCTTTGCCGTAAAGGGTCTTCGACGCCGCGTCCTTTTCCACCGCGTCGGGCTGCGCAACGTGCTCGACCAGGGGGCTTTCTGGGAAGGCAAGGAACGGTTCTGCCGCGCCCTTTTTCTCGGCGCGGATTTCGATGGGGAAGGATTGCTCGCGCGGCTCCGCGGCTGCGCCGCGGCCTCTCCCCGCGACGGATCGTTCAAGCCGCCTTACCCTCGACGCCGAGATAGGCGGCCTGCACGGCCGGATCGTTTTTGAGATCAGCGCTTCTACCGGAAAGGATGATCTGGCCGCTTTGCAGGATATAGGCGCGGTCGGCGGCATTGAGCGCCATGCGGGCGTTCTGTTCGACGAGAAGCACCGTGACGCCGAAAGCGCGGACCCTTTCGACGATTGCCCCCACCTGGCGCACGAGTTTCGGCGCGAGGCCGAGAGAAGGTTCGTCGAGCATCAAAAGCTTCGGTTTCGACATCAGGCCGCGGCCGATCGCGACCATCTGCTGCTCGCCGCCGCTAAGGCTTCCCGCGCGCTGCCTTTCGCGTTCTTTGACGAGGGGGAAAAGCGCGAAGATCTCTTCGAGCCTCAGTTCCCTTTCGGCTTTGGAGGCGGTGTAGCCGCCGAGAAGGAGGTTTTCGCGCACGCTCATGTCGTTGAAAAGCCGGCGGCCTTCGGGGACGTGGACGATGCCGCGGCGGACGATCGCATGCGGGCGAAGGCCGGTGATGGCCTCGCCGGAAAACCGGATCTCGCCTCGGCGGGCGGGGAGAAGCCCGGAGATGACGCGCAGGGTCGAGCTTTTGCCAGCGCCGTTGGCGCCGATCAGGGTGACGACCTCGCCCGGCGCGACAGAAAGATCGACATCCTTGAGGACGGGCGTGCGGTTGTAGCCGGCCTCGACGCCCAGAAGCTCAAGCATCGGGCTCTTTCTCCGCGAAAAAGGCCGTGCTCGCCGGGAAAGGCTCTTGCGGCGCGGGCGCATCCTCTTCCTCGCGGCCGAGATAAGCCTCGATCACTTCGGGATGGCGGGCCGTTTCGGCGGGCGTGCCCTCGGCGATCTTGCGCCCGTAATTGAGAACGACGACCCGGTCGCAAAGCTCCATGACGAGCTTCATGTCGTGCTCGATAAGGGTGATCGTAAAACCCAGCCCTTTGAGCCCGCGCAGAAGATTGCGCAAACGGTTGCTTTCGGCAGGATTGAGCCCCGCCGCAGGCTCGTCGAGAAGAAGGTGGCGGCTGCCGGTGGCGATCGCGATCGCCAACTCGAGGCGCCTCTGGTCGCCATAAGAGAGAGCCCGGGCGGCCGTATGGCGATGGGCCGAAAGCTCGGTCAAAGAGAGAATGGCCTCGACCGCGCGCTCGATTTCTCCTTCGCGTGCGCGGAAACGGCGGCTTCGCAAAAGCGCGTCGAGCGGGTTTCGGAGCGACCACAAATGGGTCGCCGTACGCAGGTTCTCTTCGACCGAAAGCCCGGAGAAAAGGCTTGTTACCTGAAAGGTGCGGGCGATGCCGCGCGCCGCGACGGCGGCGGGCAGAAGCCCCGCGAGTTCGGCGCCACCGAGGCGAACCGTGCCGGCGGAGGGTTCGAGAAAGCCTGTGACGAGGTTGAAAAGCGTCGTCTTGCCGGCCCCGTTCGGGCCGATGACCGCGACGATCTCGCCGGGTTCGACCGTAAAGCTCACCCCTTCGAGCGCGCGCAGCCCGGCAAAAGACTTGGCCAAATCGCGGATCTCGAGCGAGAGAATAGGGCGGCGCGGATCGAAATACGCCTCGGGCAGGCTCTCATCGGCGGCGGGAGAAGAGGGGAGGGATTGGGGCGCCGGCCGCAAACGCCGCCAGATGCCGACGAGACCCTCGGGGAGAAAGGCGACCGCGGCGAGAAGGACGCCGCCGAGAACGAGATTGCGTGCCTCTCCCGCGATCTGCAAAAGCTCGGAAAGGACGCCGAAGACGACGGCGCCGAGGATCGGCCCCGCGAGGCTCCCCGTGCCGCCCGCGATCATCATGATCATGGCGGTGACGATGGTCTGGAATCCGACCGCCGTCGGGTCGATAAATCCTTCGTAATGAACGAAAAGCGCGCCTCCGAGAGCGGAGACGAAAGCGCCCGCAACAAAGGCCGCCGCGGCGTAAAGAAAACGCCGCACGCCAATGCTCGCCGCCAGATCTTCGTTTTCGCGGATCGCGATCCAGGCGCGTCCGGTCGGCGAATGCAAAAGCCTGTCGAGAAGGAATACCGTCGCCGCAAGGACCGCCACAAGCAGCAGATAAAACCGCTCGTCGGGCGAGAGCGAAGCCCCCGTCGGCGCAAAGAGCGGGGGCACCGCCGGAATGCCCATCGGCCCGCGCGTCAGCGCCACCCAGCTTTGCGCAAGGATGTAAATGATGTAAGCGAAAGCAAAGGTCGCCATGCCGAAATAAAGGCCGCGCAGCCTCAGGCAAGGAACGGCGATGCAAAAAGAAATGGCGGCCGCCGCCGCGGCGCCGAGCGGGATTGCGGCCGCAACCGGCATTCCCGCCCTTGTCGCGAGAAGCGCCGATGCGTAAGCGCCGACGCCAAAAAACACCGGATGACCAAAGGCATGCTGCCCGGCGTAACCGAAGATCAGGTTCATGCCGGTGGTCACGAAGGCGAAAAGAACCGCCGTGACGATGACGGACTGGACATAATCCGAGCCCGAAAAGAGCGGCAGAGCCGCGAGGAGGGCGAGAAGGGCGGCCGAACGCCTATCCACGCGACAGCCTGCGGCCGGAAAGCCCTTGCGGGCGCAGGAGGAGGACGGCGATCAACAGCACGAAAGCGACGAGATTTGTCAGGTCGCTGGAGATGAACCCTGCGGTCAGCCCTTCGGCGACGCCAAGGGTCAGCCCGGCCGCGAGAACCCCGCCGACGCTGCCGAGCCCCCCCATGATGACGAGTGAAAAGCCTTTGAGGAGCGGCAACTCGCCCATCGACGGGTAGACTCCGAACATCGCTCCAACGAGTGCGCCCGCGGCGCCGGCGAGCGCGGCGCCGATGGCAAAGGTGAGGGTGTGAATGCGGTCGGCGTCGATCCCCATCAGCAAGGCGACATCGTGATCCTTGGCCAGAGCCCGGACCGCCATACCGAGACGGGTATATTTGAGAAAAGCCGCAAAGGTCGCGACGATGGTCGAAGCGATGAGAAAGATGACGATGTTTTGCACCGTCAGATCGATCGGGCCGATCACGATCGGGTTGAGCGGAAAGGGGGTGGCGATGTTTTGCGGGTCGGGAGTGAAGATGAGTTGCGCGCCGTCGGAAAGGATCATCGAGACGGCAAGGGTGGAGAGAAAGGCGACATAAGGCGGCCGCGCGAGAAAAGGCCTCACCGCGACGCGCTCGACGAGAATGCCGACCGCCGCCGCCGCCAGCATGGCAAACGCAATCGAAGAAAGATAATCGAGCCCGAGGAGCGCGGTAGCGACAAAACTCATATAGCCACCGAGCATGTAGAACTCGCCCTGCGCCATATTGATGACGTTGAGAATGCCGAGGATCACCATCAGCCCCAACGCCATCATGGTGTAGATCACGCCGACGAGCAGACCGTTGACGATCTGCTCGAGGGCGAGTTCCAGCATGCGCGAACGCCTGCGCCTTACCGGACCGGGTTGTAACGGCCGTTCTGGTAAAGAAGGATGACGGGCGGGACTCGGGCGTCGCCCTTTTTGTCGAAGCGTATCCGTCCGGTCGGGCCGATGAAATCGACCTTTGCCATCGCGGCCCGGATCTGCGGCCCGCTGGCATTGGCGCCCGTGGCCTCGATGGCCTTGATCGCGGTCATCGCCGCGGTCCAGCCGTCGGACGCCGAGGAATCGGGCATGCTGCCTTCAACCTTTTTATAGGCCTTGATAAAGGCTTTCGAGGCGGGGTCGCCAAACTCGGACGCCCAGTCGAGCACCATATAGGTTCCCTCCAAAAGGGGTCCGGCCTCTTTGGCGAGCTTGGGATTGTAGAAGTTGACGGAGCTGAACAAAGGCTTTTTGAGCCCGATCTGGACCATCTGCTTCAGGACGGTCAAGCTCGCAGGATAGCGGACGTTGATGTAAAGGGCGTCCGGGTTGAGCGATTTCATCTTCAAAAGAACGGCGCTGAAATCAACCTGGTTGGCCTCGTAATAGTCTTTATAGACGACCTTCGGGCTGCCGAGTTTGACGAGGGCGTCTTGCAGGTATTTGATCGCGCCGCGCCCGTAGTCGTCGTTCGGCGCCAGCATGGCGATCGTCTTGTATTTCTTCGCGTGAATGATCTTGGCAAGAGCGTTGCCGACATAATCGAGACGGCTCGACGTGCGGAAGAAGTAGGGATTGCCCTGGTCGACGAGAGAGGGCACTTCCGAGTCGCCGCCGATGAGAGGGGTTTTCAATTGCCGGCTTACGGACATGACCGCGAACACCACGGTGCTCGGCAAGGACATGTCTATGGTCTTGACGCCATCCTCTTCGATCAGCCGTTTGGCGACGGTGACCGCATCCGAAGGGATGCCTTTGTGATCGTCGGTGAGGAGAACGAACTTGATCTTGTGCTGCTGCTGATTGGCGGTCGCAATGGCCGCCTCGTAGCCTTTTTTGTATTGGCTGCAAAGATAGGCCAGCGGCCCGCTTTCCGCGAGCCCAAGGCCGAGCTTCGCCGTCTGCTCTGCCATTGCGGGAAGGGCGGGGGCGGCGGCGAAGACGAGGGCGCCGAGCGCCAGAAAAAGGCCGCCGAGGACATTTCTTTTCATCGTTTCCTCCTTGCTTGTTGACCGTGCTCGACCCCTATCGGCTCGCGGATCATCTTAGTGCCGATCGCAAACCGTGGGGTACCGAGTTTTGGCGAAAGGGATGCGAAGAAGAACCCGAACCGGTCGTAACCGGCCGCCGCCGGCAAATTAGAAAGAGCGGCCAAACGCCGACTTGATCCAGATCAACGCCGGCCCTCGGCCGCGGCGCGTTGATAAAGGCGCGACGGCTTGTGTGGAAGACGCCATGACAGCCTACGACGATCCCGCTTGCGCCTATTGTCCCGCGACCGTGCGCGCCTGCCGCCAAGGCGAAGCCCTGGCGCGCGGCCCGGGCTTTTGTCCCGGCAAGGTCGATCCGCAGGCGCAGGCGCGGGCGCGGGCGCTTTACGAAGATCCGCAAACGCGCCGCATCTCCCAGGAATCCGCCCGCGTCGAAGCCGAAGGCTACTGCCGCTGGACGCGCGTCGAAGAGGTGGTTGAGTTCGCCAAGAAAATGGGATTCCGCAAGATCGGGATCGCCAACTGCATCAGCTTCGAAGACCATGCGTATGTCTTGAGCGGCATCCTCGAATCGCACGGTTTCGAGGTGACCTCGGTCGCCTGCAAAAACGACAACATCCCCAAGGAAGAGCTTGGCCTCAGGGAAAACGAAAAAGTCCGCCCCGGAGGGTTCGAAGCTTTGTGCAACCCTTTGGCGCAGGCCGAACTTCTCAACACCCACGGCTGCGAGCTCAACCTCGTGATGGGCCTTTGCGTCGGCCACGACAGCCTTTTTTTCAAACACGCGAAGGGGCTCAGCACCGTTCTCGTCGCCAAGGACCGGGTTCTCGGCCACAACCCGGTTGCCGCTTTGCAGCTGGCCGACAGCTATTATAGCCGCGTCTGGGGGCCGGAGAAGCCGGCGAAGCCGCCGAAACTTCCCGCGGCCGGGCGAGCGAAATCGCGCTAGAGACTCTTCGTTTCCGCTTCGAGAAGTTGGAGCGCGGCGAATAGCGCCTTTTGCCGGATGCCGTCGCGGTCGCCGGGAAATTCGTGGCTGAGGCTGCGGCAATCGCCGTCCTTGCGGGCAAGGCCGAAAAAGACGAGACCGACCGGCTTTTCCGCGCTTCCCCCTTCCGGTCCCGCGATCCCGGTTACGGAAAGGGCGAGAGCGACCGGGGCGCGGAGAAGCGCGCCTATTGCCATTGCCTCTGCGGTTTCGGCGCTGACCGCGCCAAAGCGCGCGATCGTTCTTTGCGGCACCCCTAAAAGCTCGCTTTTGGCCTCGTTCGAATAGGTGACGAAACCGCGTTCGAAGACCTCGGAAGAGCCGGGGATCGCGGTCAAGGCGGCGGCGACAAGCCCGCCGGTACAGGACTCCGCCAGGGCGACGCGCCAGCCGCGCGCCCTCGACCCCGCAAGGACGCGCTCGGCGAGAAGAAGAATTTCAGAAGAGAACACCGCCCGCTTTGCCGATCGCGAAAAGGAGAAAAAGAGCGCCCAAAGCGTAGCCTGCCGCGACGCAGTCGTCGAGCATGACGCCAAGACCCCCGCCAAGGGAACGCTCGATCCAGCGGGCGGGCGGGGGCTTGACGATGTCGAAAAAGCGGAAGAACAAAAAGGCGAAAACAAAACTTGACAGGCTTTGCGGAAGCGCGAGGAGGACGAGCGATTGGCCCGCCGCTTCGTCGATGACGATCTCTTGCGGGTCTTTTTCCCCGCTTTTGCGGACGATGCGCGAAGAAGCCCACCAGCCCGCGGCAAAGAGAAGGGCGCAAAGGAGGGCAAGGCCCGCTCTGCCGGCAAATTCTCTAACGAGGAAAGCCGCCGGCAACAAAGCGAGAGAGCCAAAGGTGCCGGGCGCGAAAGGCAAAAGCCCGGCGCCGAAAAAGGTGGCGAGGAGAAACGCCGGATCGAGGCGCGCAACCCCGAGAGAGCGCATAAGCCCCTTCAGGACGGAAGGCGCAAGGTGGCGAGCGCCAGCGCCGCGATCCCTTCGCCGCGCCCGGCAAAGCCAAGCCCGTCGGTCGTCGTCGCCTTGACGCTGACGCGCTCGGGGGAGATGCCGAGGATCAGGGCGAGGCGTTCGATCATCGCCCTGCGATAAGGAGCGATTTTCGGCTTTTCGCAAATGAGAGTCACATCGACCGCGGCGACGCTGCCGCCTTTCGCGTGCAGGAGAGCAAGCGCGAAGCGCACAAACTCCGCCGAAGAGGCGCCTTTCGAGCGCTCTTCGCCGGGTGGAAAATGCATGCCGATATCGCCCGCCCCGATCGCCCCCAAAAGCGCGTCGCACAGGGCGTGAAGCCCGACATCGGCGTCCGAATGGCCGCTGAGGCCGGCCGTAGCCTCGATCTCGACGCCGCAAAGAAAAAGCCGCCGGCCGGGAGCGAAAGGGTGGACGTCGAAGCCTTGGCCGACGCGCACATCGCCCTTGGCGGCGGCAAGGCGCCTTTCGGCGGCGGCGAGATCCTCGACCGTCGTCACCTTGATGTTCTCTTCGCTGCCGCGGACGGTGAGGGGCGAAAGGCCGGCCGCTTCGGCAACCGCCGAATCGTCGCTCAGGGCGCGCCCGCGAAGAGAACGGTGAGCGGCAAGGATCGCCTCGAAGCGAAAGCCTTGAGGAGTTTGCGCGCGGCGCAAACGCGCGCGTTCGATCGTCGCCCGGACCCTTTCCCCTTCGACCTCCTTGATCGTGTCGTCGAGAGGAAGGGCGGGGATCGCGGCTTCTGCGAGTTCGAGGCCCGCGATCACCCGGTCGATGAGATCCGCCGCCGGAAAAGGGCGAACGCCGTCATGGATGAGGACCCGGTCCGGGCGATAAGGGGCAAGCGCTTCGAGGCCCAGGCGCACCGAATCCTGCCGTTCGGGCCCGCCAAAGACGGGCGGCAGAAGCGAAAGCCCCGCCGTCGCCTGCTCGTAAAGCGCCCGGTCCTCTGCGCGGATTGTGACGAGGACGCCCGCGACGTCCGGATGGCGGACAAAAGCCGAAACCGCGCGCCCGAGAAGGCTTTGCCCGCCGAGAGAAAGATATTGTTTCGGCAGGCTGCCGCCGAAGCGGGTCCCTTGGCCGGCAGCCAGAACGAGGGCATAAACGGAAGCCATGCCTCTATTTAGGGGAAAATTGGCGGGCGCGCTACGCCCGCCGCCCGCCTTTTGGGGCCGGCGCCTCGCGCCTTCACGGGGCGAGTTCGCCAATGCACGCGCAAGGATGTTGCGCCGCAAAAATTTCCCTTTAGAATTCCTTGCCTAAAATTTCGGCAGTTTTTGGAGCCTTTTTTCGTGAGCCTTTCGATCGGACCCGTCTCACTCTCCGATCCGGTGATTCTCGCTCCGATGTCGGGCATCACCGATCTGCCGTTCAGGCGCCTTGTCAAACGGCTCGGGGCGGGGCTTGTGGTTTCGGAGATGATCGCAAGCGAAGCGGCGATCCGCGAGACCCGCCGCTCTTTGGCGATGGCAAAGAGCTCTCCCGAAGAAGCGCCGATCGCGATCCAGCTCGCGGGATGCGACCCTTCGGTCATGGCCGAAGCGGCAAAGCTTTGCGTCGAGCGCGGAGCCGACATCATCGACGTCAATTTCGGCTGTCCCGCCAAGAAAGTGGTCGGCGGCCACGCGGGCTCCGCCTTGATGCGCGAGGAAAGCCTTTGCGCGCGCATTCTCGAAGCGACGGTCAAGGCCGCCGCCGTGCCGGTGAGCGCAAAGATGCGCACGGGCTGGGACGAAGGCAGCCGCAACGCCGCCCGTCTTGCCCGGATCGCCGAAGAGAGCGGCGTCAGCATGGTGACGGTGCATGGACGCACGCGCGCGCAGTTTTTTTCCGGCAACGCCGATTGGCGTTTCGTCCGCGAGGTCAAGGAGAACGTTTCGATCCCGGTGATCGTCAACGGCGACATCAGAACCCTTGCCGATATCGATCGCGCGCTCTCGCAATCGGGGGCGGACGGTGTCATGATCGGGCGCGGCGCCACCGGCCGGCCGTGGTTTTTGCGCCAAGCCATGGAGTGGGTGAAGAGCGGACGGGAAATGCCTGAACCGCCTCTCTCTTTGCAGAAAGAGATCCTTCTCGGCCACTATGAAGAGATGCTGCTTTTCTACGGGCGCGAGGTCGGCTCGCGCATCGCGCGCAAGCATGTTCACTGGTATTCGCACGCTCTTCCCGGTGCGGCCCAATTCAGGGATAGCGTCAACCGCATCGCCGAGCCCGAAACGGTGCGTGATTTGATCCGCGCCTTTTACGAGCCGCTTCTCTCGCGGGCCCCCGCATGAAGCCGCCGTTCGCGCCCGCAGACCCTGCCGCGATCCTCGCCGCCGTTCCGAACCCGGTCGTCGCCATCGACCGCGAAGGGCGAATCCGCTTTGTCAACCAGGCCGGCGAAAGCTTTCTCGGATCGAGCGCGTCGAGCCTCGGCGGCGTCTTTTTTCGCGACCTGATCGCGCCGAAAAGCCCGCTTCTCGCTCTCATCGAACGGGCCTGGCAAGGCGAAAGCGCGATTTCGGAATACGATATGCTGCTCGAAGGTCCGCGTTTCGGAAGCCGTCTCGTCACCATCGAGGCGGCGTTGACGGGGGCCGGAGAACTCGTTCTCTCGCTACAGGAACGGGAGATCGCCGCCAAGATGGACCGCCATCTGACCCACCAGAGCGCCGCGCGTTCGCTGGCGGCGATGGCGGCGACGCTTGCGCATGAAGTCAAAAACCCGCTTTCCGGGATCCGCGGCGCGGCGCAACTGCTGGAACAGGACCTCGACCCGCCGGGACGCGAACTGACGCATCTCATTTGCGAGGAGACCGACCGCATCGTCGCCCTTCTCGACCGCATGGAATCCTTTGCCGATTACCGTCCTCTCGAGCGCTCCGCCGTCAACATCCACGAGGTTCTCGAACGGGTGCGCAAGGTCGCCCAATCCGGATTCGCCCGCGAAGCCCGTTTTTTCGAAAGCTACGATCCTTCCTTGCCCCCTGTTGACGGCGATTTCGACCTTCTCGTCCAGGCCTTTCTCAATCTCGTCAAGAACGCCGCCGAGGCGGTTTCTGGGGCAGGCGGAGAAATCACTCTCAAGACCGCCTACCGTTACGGTTTGAAGGTCAGAGGGCCGGGCGCGCCGCGCCAGCACCTGCCTCTCCTAGTCGCCATCGCCGACAACGGGCCCGGCATACCCGAAGAGCTTCACCCGTATCTCTTCGAGCCTTTTGTCACCACAAAACGCCATGGCACTGGCCTTGGTCTTGCACTGGTAGCAAAGGTGATCGCAGACCATGGCGGCGTCATCGAATTCGAAAGCGCGCCGAAAAGGACGGAGTTCCGGGTGTTTCTTCCCGTGGTCGCGGAGGACGGGAGGGGTGATGGCTACGAAAATCCTCGTCGCGGATGACGATCGCGCCATACGTACGGTGATCAAGGAGGCTCTCGGGCGGCTTGGTTACGATGTGCGGGTGACTGCGGACGGCGCAACCTTGTGGCGTTGGATCAAGGACGGGGAGGGCGATCTTGTCGTCACCGATGTCGTCCTTCCCGACGAGAACGGGCTCGATCTCATCCCGCGGATAGAAAAGCTGCGTCCCGATCTCAAGGTCATCGCCATGAGCGCGCGCAACACCCTTCTGACCGCGGTCAAGGCGGCCGAACGCGGCGCTTTCGAATATCTGCCAAAGCCTTTCGATCTGAAAGAGCTGATCGCCGTCGTCGAACGGGCGCTTCTTCCCGGGCGCGGCGCGAGCGCGCCTTCGCGGGAAGAGGAGATCGAGGAACAACCCCCTCTGATCGGGCGCTCGCCGGCGATGCAGGAAGTCTATCGCCTTCTCGCGCGTCTCGTCAGAACCGATCTGACGGTTCTCATCATCGGCGAAAGCGGAACCGGAAAAGAGCTTGTGGCGCGCGCCCTCCACCAATACGGCAAACGCAGCTCGGGGCCGTTCGTGGCGATCAATATGGCGGCAATTCCGCGCGAGCTGATCGAAAGCGAGCTTTTCGGTCACGAAAAAGGCGCCTTTACCGGCGCCACCGCGCGCGGTCTCGGCCGTTTCGAACAGGCCCAAGGGGGAACGCTTTTTCTCGACGAGATCGGCGACATGCCGATGGAAGCCCAGACCCGGCTTTTGCGGGTCTTGCAGGAAGGCGAATTCACCACCGTCGGCGGGCGCCGGCCGATCCGCGCCGATGTCCGCATCCTCGCCGCGACCCATCATGATCTTGCGCGGCTTATCGGCGAAGGCTCCTTTCGCGAAGACCTTTATTACCGCCTCAACGTGGCGCCGATCCGGCTTCCGCCTTTGCGCGAACGCCGGCAGGACATCCCCTCTCTCGTCCGCCATTTCGCTCTTCAGGCCGCGCGCGAGGGCTTGCCGCTCAAACGCTTCGATGACGGGGCGATGGAACGGCTTTCCAGACATCGCTGGCCGGGCAATGTGCGCGAACTCGAAAACCTGGTGCGCCGTCTCGCCGCCCTTTATGCGCAGGAGGAGATCGCAGCCGACGCCGTCGAGGCCGAGCTCGAAGGGGCGCCCGTTTCCGCCGAAGCCGCGGCGGCGGCAAAACGAGGATCGATCGGCGAAACGGGGGGCGAAGAAAGAGGGCAGACGGGGCAGGAACGCGAGGCGGCGGCGGGGGAGGGGCTTTCCGCGAGCGTCGAACGGCACCTCAAAGGCTATTTTGCCGCCCATCGAGGGGGCCTTCCGGCGAGCGGGCTTTACGAGCGCGTTTTGCGCGAGATCGAAAGGCCTTTGATCGCCTTGACCCTCGGCGCGACCCGCGGCAATCAACTGAAGGCGGCCGATGTTCTTGGCCTCAACCGCAATACCTTGCGCAAGAAAATCCGCGAATTGGACATTCGGGTGGTTCGTGGCCTAAAGTAGGCGATTCCCGTTTCGGGGTTTATAGGGGTGCGCCCCGGCAATGGGCGATAGGGAAGTTCGATGGGGCTGACGCGGCGGCTTCGCATCTGGGGCGGCCGCATCGGGCTCGGCAACAAGATCGCGATCGTCCTTGCAATCGCGGCGCTCGCTTCGGGCATCGCCACCTATCTGGCGTTGACCGGGGTGCCGCCGATCGGGCCGCACCCGCGCGCCGTTCTTTTTTTCCTCAATCTCGACCTTGTTCTTTTGCTCGCCTTGGGCGCCCTCATCGCCAAAAGGCTCGTCGCGGTCTGGGTCGAGAGAAGGCGGGGGCTCGCAGGCTCGCGCCTTCAGGTGCGGATGGTCGGGC
>JAJYIC010000037.1 GCA_021790295.1 Pseudomonadota bacterium
GCGCCGGGTTTCTGTAAAGAGCCGATCGGCCGGCAAAAACGCGACGGCTTTGTGCCGCGCCAGAAAGCGGAAAAGCCCCACCACCAGATCCCAACCGCGGTCATCGAAGGCGAGATGGTGGGAAAGAAGCCCGAGCGGGCGTTCGGGGTCGCTCTTTCCGTTGCGGCGCAAAGCGAGTTCGGCGAGGAGCCTTTTTGCGACCTCGGGGGCAAGCAATGCGTTTTGCGGCCACTCGACGAGATCGAGGGCGCCGAACTCGCGCAGGTCTTCGAGAGAAGGCGTCAGCGGATCGCCGGCGGAAACGCCGACATAACCGAGCCCTGAAAGAAGCGCCTTGAAAGGCACCGACAAAGAATGGAAAGGGGGAACAAAGACGCGCTGCCAGCGCCGTGGCCCGAACCTGCGGTCGAGCGTTTTCGCGCCTTTGAGAGCGGCCTCTTTCAAGACCGGCAGAGGGCGGCCTTCGCCGAATTCGTTGTCGTTGTGGGTGAACCCATGCTGCCATAAGGCGCAAGGGGCGCCTTCGGCCAAGCGGGCAAGAGAGGCTTCGGCGCGGGCGGGAATGACCGCCAAAGCGACGACGGTTCTCAACTCTTGCGCAAGCGCCAAAAGGCGCTCGATCTCAACCGTCGCGGCAACCGCATCGTCGTCGCGCCACCACAAATTGAGGGTGAGGCCGGCCGCGGCGAAGGCGTCGAGCTCGCGTTCGAGCTTTTGCAGAAATTCCCGGTATTCCCCTTCTTGCGGATTGGTGCAGATCACGCAGAGCGCCTTCCGCTGAGCCCGCGAGGAGGAAAGCCCGCCTTCGACAAAAGCCGCCGCAAAAGGGAATGCCCCCTCATCTCAATAGGGCCTTCTGACGATCAGACCGATCGAGGTGAGGACGGCGGAAAGATCGCGGTCCTGCCACAAGAGTTTGAGATGGATAGGCCCGGCGGCGCCTGCGGGGATCGTCTCGAAATAAGGGGGAAGGTCGACATGGAAATCTTCGGTCTGCTCTCCGACCGAAAAGTTCAAAGGCGCCACCTCATAGCCTTTCTCGACAAGGCGAAGATAAAGCCCTTCGATATCAGACTTGCGGTAGATCGCGGCCTCGCTGGTTTCGATCGTCGCCGTATTGGAGGAAAGATTGAATTCGGTCGTGTGTACGCTGACGCCGCCCGGGCGCAGGCATTTCATCGATTCTTCGACAAACCTGACGCCATGTTCGAGGGAACCGAGATGTTCCATGGCGCAGGATGACCACAAAAAATCGAAATCGCGGAGGTCGGCCGGAATATCGTTCATATCGACCGAGCGAAAGCTGGCGCGCGCGGCAAAGTCCTCGCCGGGGCAGATGCCTTCGGCATTGAGGGCTTGCAATGCCGTCGCGTGCTGGCCGGTGCGCACCCAGCTTCCTCTTTCGGCAAGCGCAAGGGGCGCGTCGCTCGCCATAATCCGGCAACCGCGCGCTGCCATTGCCGCGACCAGAGGCTCCCTGCCGACGGCAAAGCCCAATCCCCTCTTCCCCGGTTCGAGCATGGCATGACAATGCAATGCCTGGAGGATGTAATTCCATTCCCACTCCTTGCGGTGCAGGCGGGCGGGGCCATTGCGGGCGTTCAGCCAGAATTCGTAGACGGCGGTGCGGAACTGGCCGGCGGTGCAAAGCTGAGAGACCGGATGGAGAAGGGACGACTCTTCGCGCCGATAACGGATCCGCGCGCAGCCGTCTTCGACCATGAAAGCCGGAACCTCGTAACGGCCGCCCGGATAGCGATGCCAGCGGCAGATTGCGCGATGGCCGGGCAGGTTCATAAGTGCGCTGCGCAAGGACTGGAAATTCGGGCAGCGGTCGATGAAATGGCGAATGGCCGCCTCGTTTTCGGGGTCCCTGTTGAGATAGAAGCGAAACCCGTAAATGACGTCGTCGCGGCTGATCATATTCTCCTCGGAAAAGCGCCGCGGCCCTGTTACCAGTCGATAAGGTCGAGAAACCCGTCGGCCATCTTTGCCGGCGAATGCGCTTCGACATAGTCCAAGCGTTCCTCGTCCGTAGAGCGGGTTTCGCGTCTGCTGCGGTCGGCGGTTTCGGCGATTTTTTCAGCGATCAATAACGGACTGAAAAGATCGGGGACGGTCGAGACATAGCTCGGGGCGTCTATCGCCGCCGCCATCGCCCTATTGGCGACGGTCGCGAGTCCGCCGGCAATGCAGTCGGCAAGCCCGCCCGACGTCTGCCCGAACGGCACCTTGCGCAATTGCAATCCGACGTCGGCGGCAAGGATATGATCCTCGTAGCGCGCCCGGTCGAGTTGGCCGGCAAAGGAGACCCGGCCGCCGACCCCGTAGCTTTCGGCGAGCGCTTCGAGTTCCTTTTGCAATGCGGGTTGGCAGGGACCGATAAAGACGAGACGGGGGCGCAATCCCCAATCCGCAAGGTCGCGCAGTGCGACCACCGATTCGACCGGGCCTTTGACCTTGGTGAGAACGCCGGCGGTGACGATGGTGATCTCGTCGTCGGAGAAACCGAGTTCCAGGCGCGCCTCTACCCTCCGCCGCGCCGTCAAGCGCTGAGGCTCGAAAGAGGCCGTCACCGGGTGCGGGACCCAGCGCACCGCGGCGCCGCTGCGCCGTTCCATCTCGGCCTGGGTCGGACGGCTGTAGACGATCGGGCGCCAGCCGTCGGCGAGGAATTCCTCCTGCCCGAGGATCGGGAGAGTGAGCGGGCGCGCGAGCCAGGAGCGGTATTCCGCTGCGCTCACCTCGCGCCCCAGAATCCGCCCGGCATATTGGGCCGCCCCTTCCGGCCCCCGCCTCTCGTATTGCATATCGACCATCACCGAGTCGCCGAGAAGGCAATAGTCGCCGCAGCGCTCGCTTTGCGACAGGCGGTAGATTTCGCCATGGTGGAAATTGGAGTTGCCGAGAACGTAGACGACCGCGTCGTAACCGCGAAGATTGCGCGCGGTTTCGAGTGAGCGGATCCAACGCAGATAGGGATGTTCCGGGGCGGCGCTTTGGCGCTCCGTGAAAAGATCGACAACCGCCTTTTCCGACAAGGCCTTCAAAAGGTGGGTGCAGCCGAGCGCGATGCCGGAATACTGCGGCGCGTAAGGGGAAAGGAAGGCGAAGAGCGGCCGCGCCGCGCCGGCAATCGCCGGTACGGGGAGCGCCGTCGCGGCAATCGGCGCCGAGGCGAATTCCGCGATAAGACGCGACCAGAAACGCTCTCCTACCGCCTCTTCGGTGAGGCCTTCGATCGCCCGGCGCTCTGCCGCGATAAGGCGCGCGCGCAAGGCGGGATCGGCCGCGATCGCCCCCATCCGATCGGCAAGTTCCTCCGCGTTGTCGGCGGGAAAAAGCGCTTCCCGGCAGGCGACCAGCTCGCGGTGGGCGGCGATGTCGGAAGCGAGAACGAGCCCTCCGGCCGCAATCGTCTCGACCAGCGGGAGCGAGAAGCCTTCGATCCGCGAAGGGACGAGAACGGCGATCGCGCGCCGCAGCAAAACCGCGAGCGCCTCGTCCGAGATCTCCGGCACAAACACCGCTTCCTGCGGATAAAGGGCGCTGAGGCGCTCGCGCTTTTCGCTCCCGTAACGGCCGGCGATAGCGAGGCGATAACGGCCGCGGAGGCGCTCATTGAGGATGCGCACTGCAGCAAGCGCTGTTTCGATGTTCTTGCGCGGCGCCTCCCCTGCGATGCTCGCGAACAGAGGCTTTTGCGCGCGCAAAACCGGAGCCAGCACTCCCGCCTCGAAGGGATCGAGCGGCCGTTCTTCGGCGCCGACAAAACCCGGGCGCGGGGCGATGCCGCATCGTTCGATGCGCGCGAGAGGCAGGTTCAAGACGGCGGCGAGGCGTTCGCGCGTATAAAAAGAATTGGTGAAGAAAAGGTCGTAACGTTTCAGCTCTTGGAGAGAGCGGCGATAATCCACATAGCCTCGCGCGCCGGCAAATCCTTCCGAACTGTCGTAAGGGATCAAGTCATGGACATAAGCGGTGCGCAAAGTCGCGGGACCGGAAAGAAGAGGAGCGGTAAAAAGGCTCGGATGCGTCAACGGCGAAGGATTGAAGAAAATGGCGCGTTTTCTCGCGCTGCGCACCGCGAAGCGCGTCTCATCGAAAACCTCGGCGGCTTCGGCGGAAACGAGCGGCAGCGCGGAATCGCAAAGGGCGATGAACTTCAATCCCGCGCGCAACGGCGCCGGACAACGGCGCAGGAGCGCCAAGGTGCTGCGGCCGATGCCGCGCTGCGCATAATCGGGGTCTTGATAGCAACGTGCGTCGATAAAGACGTTGATCATGGAAAAGCGGGGCCGGCCCCTCAATGCTTTAGGCTCAGACTAGCCGAGAGGCCAGTTTTGCGCAATATCGGCGCCGCGCGCGGCCGCTTTGGGCGACCCCTTTAAAAAAAGACTGGGAAACCGCGCCTTTCGCTTGCGATGAGAGGGGTGGACTTGCGGAAACCGGGCCACTCGTTTAATCGTTTAATAAGATCCGGTTCTTTTCGAAAGCCGAAGCGAATGGGTTCGCTCGCAAAACAGAGCGCTACGGCCTCTGCGGTCAGTCTCGACGAGATACGCTCGTATTGGGACCGCCAGCCCTGCAACATCAAACATTCGCCGCGGAGGGTTGGCACAAAGGAATATTTCGACGAGGTCGAGGCGCGCCGGTATCTCGTCGAACCGCATATTCCGCGCTTTGCGCAATTCGAACGTTGGGCGGGAAAAAGGGTTCTCGAGATCGGCTGCGGCATCGCCACCGACGGCGTCAATTTCGCTCGCGCCGGAGCCCTTTATACGGCGGTCGATCTGTCACCGGCGAGCCTTCAGATCGCCAAAAGGCGTTTTGCCGTCTACGGTCTTAAAGGGCGCTTTCTCGAGGGCAACGCCGAACGCCTCGGCGAAATCGTCGGCGCAGGCGGGTTCGATCTCATCTATTCGTTCGGCGTCATCCACTGCACTCCGGACCAGCGCGCGGTGGTCGCCGAGGCGCGCAAGCTGATCGCCGCCGAAGGCGAGCTTCGGATCATGGTTTATGCCCGCAACTCGTGGAAGGCGATCATGATCGAGGCCGGGCTCGACCAGCCGGAGGCGCAAGGCGGTTGCCCTCTCGCAACCCTCTATACGCCCGAAATGGTGGGCGAACTTTTCGCCGGGCTTTTCGCCCTCGCCGCGATCGAGCAGACGCACATCTTTCCTTATGCGATCGAACCCTACCGGCGCCACGAATATGTCTTGGAGCCGTGGTTTGCGGCGATGCCGCAGGAGATGCTCAAGGCTCTTTCGCGCCGTCTCGGCTGGCATTACCTGATCGTCGGGCGGCCGATCTGACGGCGCCGCGGGCGGGGAGCCTTGGGCGCGGCTTTTTCTTCCGGTTGCGGACGCGCCACTTGCGCGGCGGTGCCGAAGAGGCTGTCGGCGAGGGCGATCGAAAACAAATCGGCCGCGCTTTGCCACAATGCGGGGCTTTCGAGGAGTTCCGCCGGGGATTGGTAAGGGCCTTCGGGGGGCTCCTCTGCCGCGCCGTCCGCTTGCCCCGATGGGCCGAGGAGCGCCCGCAATAGGACCGCGCCCGCCTCTCTTTCCGCGCCCGCGGGTGATCGATGAAGGTGGAGGATCGCAACCCAGCTTTCGACCTTGCGGGCGAGTTCCCCGGCATGGTTGGGCGCGAGGAGCCCCCCTTCGACGCATTGGTCGAGAATGACGTCGTGCAATTCGCGGCCGTTGGCAAAAAGAACGCCCGCTGCGCCGCCGGGTCGCGGGGAGAGAGCGAGGCGCTCGGCTGAGACGCGGGCGATCGCCTCGTCGGGCAAATGAAAGACCCCGGCAAGATCGCGGCAAAGGGCGAAAACCCGCGCGACCTCGGCAAAAGGAAAGCGCGAAGCCTCGACAACCTTGATGAGAAGGCCCGGCTCTTCGTTCGCCTCGTCGCCAAGGCGGGAAAGGGCAAATGCGCCGATCTCCGGCCAACCGAGAGCGGCCCCCGGGATTTCTCCCTTGTACCCGAGGCGGTCGAGACCGGCGGCCAAAAGCTCGCCATCGCCCGAACCCTGCCCCAATTCGAGCCGCGCGAGGGTGCAGGTCCAAGAACGCAATTTTGCCAGCGCCGGCGGATCGAGGGTGGCCGAAAGGAGGCTAGGCTGCGCCAACGCATCCTCGATAGCGCCGATCCTTTCTGTCCCTCCGAGCGCGCCGCCCTGCGGCGGCGAAGGTTGAGGCCAGCGACCGCCGACCACCCAGGCCAGGGTGCGGCCGAACGCTTCCGCGTCGAGATGACAGACCCCTTGCAGGCGCCGCAAGAGACGGGCGGCGAAATCCCTTCGCCGTTTGCCTGCTTCGACCGCGGCGGCGAGAAGGGAGCGCAAATCGCTCTCGTAGGGCCGGCGGCGGAACTCCTCGGCGTAGATAAAGGCGGCGAGCCTTGCCCACCGGTCTCCCTTTTCGGCGAGTCGGGTCAGGTGCTCTTTCAAACCGCCGGCATCGGGCGGGCGTTTCAGAAACAGGCGGTACGAGCGATCGATCATTTCCTCCGCGTCGAGTTGCGGCAAGGCGATCGTCTCGGCGAGAAGGGAGCGCCACTCCAGATATCGCGCCTCGAGCGCGCTATCCTCGCGCAAAGGCCGCCAATCCGCCCTTTTCGAGACTTCGGCGAAGGTGACGCCGATCGGTTGCCGGCCCGCCTCTTCCTTCCAGCGCGCGATCGTCTCGCCGGGAAGCGCGTCTTCGAAAAGCGATTGACGGGCAATCTCGACGAAGCCTTCGCCATCGAGTTCGACCGCTCTTGCCACCCGCCACAAGCGGCTGCGCAAGGCCTCGGCTTTGGCGAGAGAGAGGGGGATCTTGGCCCAATCGGCATAATGCCCGCTCGCATCGAGGGCTGCGCCTATCATGTCGGCGATTTCCTCGCCGCCGATCGCGAGAGCGGCCTCGCACTCTTTGCGGCAGGCGGTGAGAAGGCCGAGAAGGAGGGAGCGCGCCGAGGCTTCGGTGCGCTCGGCCAGTTCGCACCAGTCATTGAATTGCGCGGCGCTCGGCGAGCGTTTGAGGCAGGTGCGATAAAAATCGTGGATCGCGTCCTCGACCCCCAATTTGGCGAGATCGGAAAAGGCGTGGACCAGATCGAGCCGGCCTCTGAAAGCCGCGATTTCCTCTGCGCTCGCCGCTTGCCCTTCGCCGGGCTTTGCGAGAGCCCCGCTCTCTTCCACCCAAAGAGCGATGCCGGCGGCAAACTCGGCCCAGCTCGGCAAGATAAGCGCGTCGATCTCACGCCTTTTGGCGAGAGCGAAATCGTCGGCAAGAAATTCCGCGATTGCCCCGGCGAGCCCTTCTTCCTCGCCCTCGCAACAAAGATAGCCTCCTTTCGGCATGCCTTCGAAGCTCGGCAGCCGGGCGGAGATGATCGCCGGAACGCCCAAAGCGAGGCTTTCGAGAGGCGGCATGCCGTAGCCTTCCGCGGAGCTCGCAAAAATCGTCGCCCGCGCGGCGCCGACGAGCGCCGCCAGTTCGCGGTCGCCCGCCGCCTCGATCCATTGGAGGCGTGGTTCGGCCTCGATCGCGGCGCGGAATTCGCGCTCCTCTTCGGCCGCAAGTCGGACCATCGCGCCGACAAAATACGCCCGCAAATCGGCCCCGTTTGCGAAGAGGCGGGCGAGCGCGCGCAAAACCGTGAGAGGGCGCTTGCGCCCTTCGATCGTCCCGAAAACGACAAATGAGGGCGGCCCTTCGGGCAGCGCCGGGCTTGCCCGACGCGGCCCCAGGCCATCCGCTCCGGGGCGGAAGATCGGGCCGTCCGCTTCTGCCCTCGCGATGCGGGCGGAGAATGCGGCTTTTGTCGCGCCCGAATTGAAGGAGAGGTGACGCAATTTCCGCAAAAGATGGAGATACCGCATCCTGCCAGGATCGGCGCCAAAGTCGAAGCCGGGATCGACCTCGGGATTGAGGAAGGGGAGGAAATCGTGATTGAGGAAAAAGATCCGATCGGGCGCGCGTTCGACCAGCCTTTCGTAAAACGCGATCCGCTTCGGGTCGAAGAACAGTTCGGTGTTGACGACGGCGCCCAAAAGCTCGGCGAACGCGTCCTCTGAGACGAGCGCCAAAGGATTGTCGCGATAATGCTGCAGCGCAAAGCGCGCAGAGGCCATGGTTTCCGCTTGGCTCTGCGCGCGCTCGGGATAGCCGAAGGCGCGGCGGTAAAGGCGCAAAAACCGGCGATCGTCGGCGAAAAACTCGGCGATCGCCTCGCCGAGAGAGGGATCGAGAATGGCGACCATGCCGTTGCCCGGGAGACAGATCGGCAAGGCGCGCCGGTCGGGCCAGCGCCGCAAAAGCTCGAAGGTCGAGCGTTGCACTCCGGCGCGGGCGGGGTGCGAAAGAAATTCGCTGACGTCGATAAACGTCGTCGATTTGAGGATCGCCCCGAAAGCGTCTTTGAAGGTTTTCACCATGCGCCAATCCCGGAAAATCTTTGCGCGGGAAAGGCCGCCCGCGGGGCCGGCCTATTCCACCTTCGGCCCTTTTCCAAGGGGCACGATCCTCACCCCTTCCCCGGCATAGCCGACAAAGCGCCAGGGATCGAGAAGGACCGAGCCCCGCGGCAAGGAAAGCTCGGCGAACTGACGGTGCTTTGCCCCGAGAAGGAAGACGTGAGGGGCAAGCGAAGAAAGATCGCGGCTTTGCCCTTCGACGAGAGGATCGTATTTGAACGGCTGGTAGCCGCGCTCTTCCAACAGCGAAAGGACGAGAAGTGCGGCGCTGCCGACGGTCAGATTGCTGTCGGCCTTAAAGGCATAGCCGATCAGGCCTTTCGGCAAAGGGTAACTCTCCATCAAATCGACCAGCCATTCGGCCTGGGCCTCGCGAGCGCTCATGACGCTGTCGAACCAGTCGTGGCTGAGGGAGACCCGACGCGCCAGCCACGACATCGCGATATTGTCGCGCGGATGGCAGGCGCCGCCGTCTCCCATCCCGCCGTCGAGATAGGCGGGGCTGATCAGTCTCTGCGTCGCCAGCTTGATGCCGCCCATCACCGCATCGACGTCGGCGCCCGGCAGCTTGTGGCAAAGTTCCATGATGGCATTGGCGTAAACAAGCTTCATGCCGATAAAGGTATTGTAGGCAACCTTGATGAATTCCGCGTTTTCGATCGTGGTGCGGTAGACGGGCGCCCTGACCAGATCGGCGTAAAACGCCTCGGCGCATGCGGCCGCCGCGGCGTCATAAACGCCGAGAAGGACGAATTCCGGATGGAGGTAATCGCGGATCGTCGTTCCCATGGCAATAAAGAGAGGATTGTAACATATCTGCAGTCGCGGATCGGCGATCGGCAATATCTCGCGGCGCAAGGTTCCGGGAAGCACCGTCGACATGACGGCGAGGATCTTGGGGCCGCGGACAACTTCCGAGATCGCCCGCACTGCGGCGGCGACGTAACGGTAATCGAAATCGACGCGTTCCGGGGGCAGCCGGGTGATGCCTTCGAAACGGGGATCGTGCGGGCTTTGCACCGCGACGAAGACGATCTCGGCGTGATCGACGACCTCTCTAAGGGTTCCGAATCGCACCCGCGAACGCGCGATGAGCGCGTTGATCGGCGTTACCCCGTCCTCGGCCGTCTCGTTGTAAGGTTTCGGGTCGTTGTTCATGACCGCGGGATCGATGTCGTATCCCATCACGTCATGGCCTTTGAGAGAGGCGGCGAGCGCACAGGGGTAGCCGAGCTTGCCGAGACCGACAAAGGCGATCTTCATCGCGTTTTCTCCGCAGGCCTGAAGCCGAACGGGGCGTCCGGCCGCTTCACCCTTCGGGGCCGGGCGAAAAGCGGCCTTTCTCGCGGCGGCCGCGCCCTATCGCGACGCGCAAGACCATCGAGGCTCGTGCGGGAAAGGCAAGATTTTCCCATCGCGGCGCCGTGCCCGGGCGATCCCCCCTCGCTCGAAGAAAGCCGATCGCACGGCCAAAGCCCGCGCGCTTCGAAGAGCATAGGACCTGCCTGAAGGAAGACTTTGCCAATCAATCTGCCGCATTGAGGGTGATTTGTAAAGGTTGGCGTGAGCCGCCCGCCGGGTTCTTTCCTTTCGGTTGAGGTTTGGCGCGCCCTCTCTGTACGAGCTAGGCAGAGCCGTCCGCCAACGAATCTTACAGCGAGGCAAGATGTCTAAAGCCGCGAAGAACTTCGTCCGATCCGTCTTATTGGTCAAATCGCCAAACGCGCGACGAACGGCCCGAATTAGCATTTCGACGGTGTCATTAACGTCCTCGCCAAAAAATTCGGCCGAAGAAGCCCGCAAAGCGCGGCGCTTCTTGTCTATCGCTCGCTGGATCTCGTCCATGATGGCGCCCCGTGAGATCCTCGGGACGCGTGGCACGAATATCGTTGCTGTTCCGTTAAGTGCCGCGGGAGCCCGGCCCTTTATCTCTGCCACCTCCCAACGATGGGCGCCACGCGCGAGGGATAAGGGCAACCCTGAGATCGCCTGAAGGACCGCCCAAGAAGGAACCCGCAACGGCTCAGTTTGGGACATGCTCTCGGGGACACGCCGCAGGGCTCAACGCGAGCTTGCCATGCCCGATCTATTGGAC
Source organism: Pseudomonadota bacterium (assembly GCA_021790295.1). Lineage (GTDB taxonomy): Bacteria > Pseudomonadota > Alphaproteobacteria > ATCC43930 > CGMCC-115725 > AP-15. Next base: position 10,563 of record JAJYIC010000037.1, read on the forward strand.
GGCACAAATTCTTGCGGGTAGCGTCCTTGCCGGAATTTGCTCGTTTCTCGCCCCCCTCTGTGCCCTCGAACGTGCCGCCGAGCTTTCTATCACTTGGCGCTCCCGACCTATCACATTGAAAAGCTGGCGTCCCCGACAGGACTCGAACCTGCGACCCACAGTTTAGGAAACTGTTGCTCTATCCGGCTGAGCTACGGGGACTGGGCGCTGCGGCGGGCGGTTTTTTCCCGGCTCCTTTCGCCATTTTCCGGGCGGCAAGAATAGTGCGGCCGCGACGTCGCCGCAACCCCGGTCGGGACCTGCCCGCCGCAAGCCTCGATGAGATTGTGGCGCTCCTCCCGGCGCGGGTCTACGCTCTCCGGGCGAGACCAAAGGAGGGGGGCGGATGGCGGTCGATTTGTTGCTTCTCGGCGACCTCAATCTGATGGGCGTCAGCGATCCGGAGGTGCCGTTTAAACGGGTGGGCGAAAGCTTGGGCCGTGCCGCGGCGCGCTTTGCCAATCTCGAATGCTGCCTCGGCTCGCCCCCGCCCGGCCACTCGCGCGAAAGAGAAGGGTTTTTCGCCGACCCAGAGGTCGCGGGAAAGGCCCTGCGACGCGCCGGGATCGACGCGGTCGGTCTCGCCAACAACGTCAATTACGGACGGGCGGCGGTCTCCGCCTCGATCGACCGCCTCGACCGTCTCGGCATTCCTCACACCGGAGCCGGAGACACCCTCGCCCTGGCGCGCGCCCCGGCGATCCTCGAACGGCAAGGGGTGAGGTTCGGTTTTCTCCAAAGAAGCTCCGTCTATTGGCCGACCGGTCACGAGGCCGGCGAAGAGGCTCCCGGCATCGCCGTCATCCGCGGCCACACCGCCTATCGGGTGCCGCTTTACAAGGCGCATGCCGGCATGCCGCCTTTGAACCGACCGGGGATCCCGCCCGAGATCCTCACCTGGGCCGACCCCGACTATCTCGAAAGCTTTGCCGAAGACATCTCGGCGCTGCGCAAACGCGTCGATGTCCTCGTCGCGTCCTGCCATTGGGGTCTTGGCCGCGAGGTTTTGCACTACATGCGGGAAATCGGCAAAAAGGCGATCGAGGCCGGAGCCGACATCGTCATCGGCCACGGCCCTCACTTTTCGCTGCCGGTCGAGTTTTATCAACGTAAACCCATCTTTTACGGCCTTGGCAGCTTTTCCTTTTTGACCGGCCACCACGCCCGGCGTCACGGAGATTGGCTCGGGATGATGGTCCGCCTCTCGGTCGAGGGAGGGCCAAAGCGGGCCTCGT
>JAJYIC010000038.1 GCA_021790295.1 Pseudomonadota bacterium
CGCGACGCCGGGGGTGCGGCCCGCGGGCACCCGATCCGACGACCACAAACGAGCGGCAACGCCGGCCGAAGCGATCGCCGCCGGCGCCGATTACCTGATCGTCGGCCGCCCCATCATCAGAAGCGCGGACCCGGCGCAAGCGGCCGCGCGCATCATCGAAGAGATGCGCCGCGCGGCGAAGTAGGGCGCAATAGCGCGAAGGCCGGGCAAGAATTCGCATTTGCGCCGGATAAGCCCGTTCCTCCTTCGAGGCCTCCCCCGGATCAAGTCCGGGGGTCGCGAGGGGCCTCAGGACGAGGAATTTTCTGAATGCCATCAAGAACATCCCTCATGCTGAGGAGCGCCCCTCAGCCCGTCGAAGGGGCGCGTCTCAAAGCACGCAAAGAGCCGATGCGGCCTTTTTCCCCGATCCTCTTGCCGATTGTTGCGCAGCCTCTGCGCTTTTCCCCCTCACCACGCTGAAAGGGCGCAATGCGCCGTAAGCTGCCGCTGGTCAGACCTGCGAACCCAAGGTGCTATCATAGCGCGAGCCGAGGGCCAGGGACAGAAGAAGCACCGATAGCGAGGGCTCACGATGAAGCTCAGCGAGATCGCGTCGCAGGATAGCCGGCTCTTCGCCAAGGGCGAGTTCGGTCCCGCGTCCGACACGTGGCCGGCCTTGTCGTTCTCAAGCCACAAGATCGCGACCGACTTCGCGAACACATACCGACGTGATCACGACTTTGTGCTCTACGTGGGCACAGGCGACCCAGAGAAGACTGAGGACCCGGCACACCGGCAACGGCTCCTGTCGGTGTTGTCGGTTGAACCTCGTGCTCCGATCAGCACGCGAGACTTGGTCCCCGCGGATTCCTGGGAACGGACGACCCGCAAGTGGGGCATCCGGTGGGAATGGTCCTTGCCGATCATCGCCACCTATGACGTGGCAGGCTTCCCACGGGCACACAACACGATCCCGCTCACCTATAGGTCGCTCGGCAACCTTCCGAGCTTGGGTCGGTGCGTGCCGGTGCAGGAACCAGAGTATCGCGTGCTTCTCGGCCTCGATCTCGAACCGGTTGAACTGCATCTGAGCGAACGGGCGAAGGTTGTGCTGGCCCTGAATACGGATAACCGTGCACTGCGCGGCGAAATTTCTCGGCTGGTCACGATGATAAAGCAGGACGTGGCCGCAGCCGGCGTCGGTCGGACGGGCGTCAATCCGATGCGGCTCATGCCGAACGATTCCGATGTGTTCTCCGTGCTGATGCAGCGATGGGAAGCCCAGGATGGGATGTGCGCCCTCTGTGATCGACCGATCCCGCTGAAGCCGGAGAACAAGCTGCTCCAAATGTCCAGGGATCGCACTGATAGCGGAAATAAGACGTACGACTGGCAGAACACCCGACTGACCCACCTTGCGTGCAATCTCGGTAAAAGCGACGCGACCGTGGACCAGTGGCGGGATTATCTGACCATGATCCGATCTGCTTAGGAAAGCCGGTGCATCGATGACCCCATTCGAGTCGTGGATTCGACCAGCGAGCGAGTGTAGGGCGGATGAGCGCAGCGTAATCTGCCGACCCTCCCCGCAGGAAGACGCCAACATCGCGGAAGGCGCTCCCGCTTTCCGCCCTACCCTTGCTGCGCCGGGAAGCGCACCATTCAGTGCGCTCGGCGTCGGTGAGGCCCGTCATATCGACGGCCCGGGTCCAATCACGGCTCTGATGCGTTGGCTCAGTTTCTCCGCAAGATCTTCTGGTTTGATCCAAGTGAGCGTGTTTAGATGTCTAATGTCGAAGTGCAGTTTCTCGATCTCGTTCTCACGACAGGTCGGGATCACTTTAAGCCCGAGGCCCAGAGCAAATCCGGCCTCGAAGTATACCCCGTTTTTTTGTTGAGTGTAGTCCGCAACCACAAAGCGAGATCGGCGGATCTCAGCGATAATCTCATCTGAAATTCCACCGACATACTCTTTGGCGTCGATGCGCGACGGAATATAACCGGCAGCCCGTATCGCCGGGTCAAAACCGTTTGTCCAGGCCGCCGTCAGATCCCGGTCAAACGACATGGCAACGAAGCCTTGCGCTGAATCAACATTGTCTATTTGAAGACGATCGGCCGCAAGCAAACCTTTCACTGTAAGGGCGTTCCGTGGCCCAGATTCGCGATGTTCTATGTAGCCGTCATGAAATTGTAAAACCGCAAAAAGGTCGTTCAACTCGCGGCGGTCGGCGGAATAAGTTGTAGCCTGTAGGGCGGGGTCATCGCACAAGGTCGAGATAACGAGGGCGTCGTTGAATCGTGGATATCTTTTGACCAGAGCGACAAGCAAAGAGTCGGCCCGTTTCCTGAGGCTTGGGATCGGGATGCTTCGCACACGCCGTAAGGTCTGCAAAGGTATTCGTGGGACGATACCCATCGCGTTTTGCTCGCGTATCCAGCCCGAGATTCGTACCTGTTGGTCGGGCCGCACCATGTCCCAGTCGCTGGGGATCGGTAGTTCATATTTGCCGCATTTGGGGCAGTCATAGGTGATGTATCCACCTTCAGCCTGCCATCTTGCACACGAATGGCAGATCAGGCATTCGGTCGCGCTCGTCGATGCAACCATCCTAACTCCTGTTGGCCCCACGTGACCCACACCACAGCCCACCCGCCGACATCGCGCTCTCGACGCCGAAACCGGGGCGCAAGATTACCTACCGGCTCGCCGACCGTTGCTTGGTCCCAACTCAGGCCGCACTCGACCTGGGGCGACTATAGACCAGGCCAGGCAAGGTCCGGAATGGGGCAAAAGCGGGCCCTCGGCAGGTTGACCGCTCCGGCCCACGAGGGCGGGCCGCTGCGCTTCCAGCCGATCGGTTGCGAGATCGTGCCGCCGCGCCAAGGCGGAAGTCGTCCACCACGCCCGCCGAGCCCGCCCTCTCTCCGCGGCCGCAACCCTCGCACTTTGTTTGCTTTAGTCGCAAGAATACCATAATTACATCGTGTCATTATCGCAATCACGGCCCGCCGAAAGGGGCCGGCAAAGCTCGTGGAGATGCCGATGGCTGCAGATTCCTTGCAGATAGGGCCAAGCCGCCCCGGACCCCGGTCCGGGCCGTCCTTTCGCCAGAGGGCCATCCGCAAACCCGGCGGGAAAGCCGCGCTGCGCCGCTCTTTTCCGCCCTGGAGATAGGGCGTCACACTCGTGGCGGCGGGCATCCTCCCTAAAGAGCGGGTGCGGTCATTTGCGGCTCAGCTCTGATTTACCAGGGTTGGTCGAGCGTCTTCCAGCGGCAGTAAGGGCTCGGCGTGTCAGGGCTCAGCTGCTGTCAGCGAAGCAGGGCCGAACAGCGCAGCGTATTCGGCCACCGGGCGCCGGGCGGGTGGCGGAGCGCGCGCCCTACGGCTCTGTTTTGGTTGGCGCTGGCCGGCGGCGTCCGAGCCCGGTTGATCGGAGGGTTGATATCAATTATCTTTCTACACAAAAGCCATCGAAGGACATCGCCCCATGCCCCGCAGCTACGCACTCGGCGAGCATTTCGAGGCCTTTATCGACGCCCAGGTCGAGGGCGGCCGCTACAACAACGCCAGCGAGGTCGTCCGCGACGCGTTGCGGCTTCTGGAGGAACAGGAGACGCTTCGCGAGTTGCGCTACGCGGAACTGCGGCGTCTGGCCGAAGAGGGCCAGGCAAGCGGCCTTTCGGAGGAGGATGGCGAGAGTGTCCTCGACCGGCTCGACGCCAAATATCGGGCGATGATCACCCGCCGCCGCGCTTGATGCGGTTCCGCTTCAGCCGGCGGGCCGAGATCGACATCGCCGAGATCGGTGATTTTATCGCGCGCGATAATCCCCGGCGGGCGCTCTCGTTCGTTGCCGAACTGCGCAGCCGTTGCCGGGCGCTGGTCGAGTTCCCTGAGGCATACCCATTGCGCCCGGAGTTCGGCGAGGGGGTGCACCTCGCCGCCCATGGCAACTACTTGATCCTTTATCTCATTCGCGGCGAGATCCTCGAGATCCGACGCGTGGTTCACGGCGCGAGGCGGCTGCCGGAAGGCTGGCTGCCATGATCGAGGTCCTGTCCCGGCCGATTGCAACCCCCTGAGCGGCGCCTGTTCCGGCGCGTGTGCTGGGGCGCTACACTCGGCGCGGCGGAAAAGGGAAGGCGTGATGATCCGGGAAGAGCTTTTATTCGTCGCCACTTGCGACATTTCGGGCCATGTCCGCGGCAAAGGCTTTCCCGCGCGGGAGCTTTCGGCGCGGCTCAAACGCGGGGTCGGCTGGACCGGTAGCAACCTCATGATGTCGCCCGAAGGGCCGATCTGGGACACCCCTTTCGGCACCGCCGGCGATCTGATGATCGTCCCCGACCCGAAAGCCGAGATCAGGGTCGATTTCGCCGACGGCTCGGCCGTCGAGCATTTCTTTCTCGGCGACATCTGTTCGACCGACGGGGCGCCTTGGGAATGCTGCCCGCGCCATTTCCTGCGCCGGGCGGCGGCCGAACTCGAGGAGGCGGCAGGCCTCAAGCTGATCGCCGCCTTCGAGCAGGAGTTCTGCTATAGCGGCATCGACGAGCGCCCGGGAGACGCTTATGCGCTTTCCGCCTTTCGCCGGCAGGGGACATTCGGCGAAACCTTTGTCGCCGCTTTGCGCGCCGCGGGCGTCTCTCCCGACACCTTTCTCGTCGAATACGGACCGCGCCAATTCGAGATCACGGTCGCTCCCGCCCCCGCTCTCGTCGCCGCCGACCACGCGGTGATCACGCGCGAGATGGCGCGCGCGACAGCCTTCCGCCTCGGACAGCGCGTCACCTTTTCGCCAAAACCCGATCCCGAAGCGGTCGGAAACGGCGTCCACATCCATATGAGCCTCATCAACGCCGACGGCGCTCCGGTGACCTTTATGGAAGGAGGGCCTTTGGGGCTTTCCCTTCCCGCGCAGCATTTTTTTGCCGGCGTCCTTACCCACCTTCCGGCGATCACGGCGCTCACCGCTCCTTCGCCCGTTTCCTATCTGCGCCTTGTCCCCGACCGCTGGGCGCCGACCCGGATCGACATCGTCGAACGCGATCGCGGCGCCGCCTTGCGCGTCTGCCCGGTTTTTGCCGCCCAAACCCCTGCCGAAAAGCCGCGCGAGTTCAATGTCGAGTTTCGCGTCTGCGATGCGGCGGCTTCGCCCTATCTGGCGCTCGGAGCGATCCTTTTTGCCGGCGCCGACGGGTTGCGCCGCAATCTCCCTTTGCCGCAAAACGAGGAGAGCCCGGCATTCTTGCCCCGCAGCCTTGAAGAGGCGCTTCTTCGCCTCGAACAGAGCCCCGAGGCCAAAACCTGGTTCGGCGCCACTCATCTCGAGGCTTATTTGCGCTTCAAACGGGTCGAGGCGGAAAGGGTGGCGGCGCTTTCGCCGGCGGAGCTTTCTGCCCATTACGCCGAAATCTATTGAGCACCAAGCCATGGCGAAGGCTCCCTCGCTTCTCGGGCCCGGCGACCCTGCGCCCGTAGTCCTTTTGCGCGAAGAGGGCCGTTCGCCCTTTTTCCTCGTTTGCGACCATGCCGGGCGGGCGTTTCCCGGCCGCTTGAAGAGGCTGGGGCTCGGCGAAGAAGAGAGCCTCAGGCACATCGCCTGGGATATCGGCATCGAACCGGTCGCGCGCCTTCTTTCGCAAAGGCTCGATGCCGCTCTCGTCCTTCAGGCCTATTCGCGCCTCGTCATCGATTGCAACCGCGATCCGAAGGTCGAAAGCTCGATCCCGGAATTGAGCGAGACGACCCTTATCCCCGGCAATCGGGGCCTCGACCAAGAGGCCCGCGCGGACCGGATCGAGGCCATCTTCCGCCCCTACCACAATGCGATCGCCGCGGCGCTCGAGCGCCGCAAGGTCAGAGGCCAAACCAGCGTTCTCATCGCCCTTCACAGCTTTACCCCGAACTTCAAAGGGGTGGCGAGACGGTGGCACGCCGGCGTTCTCTACAACCGGGATAGCCGCCTTGCCCACCCTTTTCTTCTTCGCCTCAGGAGCGAACAAGGGCTCGTCGTCGGTGACAACGAACCTTACCGCGTCAGCGACGAGACCGATTACACGGTCCCCGTTCACGGCGAAAGAGGAGGCCTCCCTCACGTCGAGATCGAGATCCGCCAGGATCTGCTCACCGAGCCGGAAGGGCAGAGGCTTTGGGCGGAACGCCTCGCGCGCCTTTTGCCGCAGGCTTATGAGGATCTCTTCGGCGCGCTTCCCGGCGCGCCTCTCTTTTAGCCGCTTTAGCCTTCGCCGAAGACGCGGCGGAAGAGAAATTCGACGTGCCGCAGGTGATGGTCGGGCGAAAAGAGGCCCGCGAATTCTTCGGCGCCGAGAACACGGGCGATTTCGCGGTCGCTTTTGACGAGATCGGAAAAGCGGCCTTTGCCTAGGGCGGCCGCCATCGCATTTCCCTGAACCCTGCGGTAGGCCTCTTCGCGGCTCATTCCCTTTTGCGTCAAGGCGAGGAGGACCCGCTCCGAATCGACCAGCCCCCCGAGGCTTTCGAGGTTCGCCTTCATGCGTTCGGGATAGACGATAAGGCGATCCATAAGCCCCGTAAGGCGCGCCAGGGAAAAATCGAGAAGGATCGTCGCATCGGGCGCGATCACCCTTTCGACCTAGGAATGCGAGATGTCGCGTTCGTGCCACAACACCACGTCTTCGAGGGCGGGGACGACGGCGGCGCGGACGAGCCGCGCGAGGCCCGTCAGGTTTTCGGCGAGGATCGGATTGCGCTTGTGGGGCATCGCCGAAGAGCCTTTTTGCCCCGGCGCGAAATATTCCTCGGCCTCGCGCACTTCTGTTCTTTGCAGATGGCGGATTTCGGTCGCAAGCCTTTCGACCGCGGCGGCGACAAGCGCCAAGGTCGTAAAAAACCGGGCATGGCGGTCGCGCGGGATCACCTGGGTCGAAATCGGTTCGACTTCGAGGCCGAGCGCCTTTGCCACAAAGGCTTCGACGGCGGGGCCGATATTGGCAAAGGTGCCGACCGCCCCCGAAATCGCGCAGGTCGCGATCTCGCGGCGTGCTTCGAGAAGGCGGGCGCGGTTGCGCGAAAACTCGGCGTAATGGCCCGCGAGCTTCAAGCCGAAAGTCGTCGGTTCGGCATGGATGCCGTGGCTGCGCCCGGCCATGAGCGTCATCTTGTGCTCGAAGGCCCGCCTTTTGAGGACGGCGAGAAGCCCGTCGAGATCGGCAAGAAGAAGATCGGCGGCCTCTTTGAGCTCTACGGCAAGAGCGGTGTCGAGAAGATCGCTCGAGGTCATCCCCTGATGGATGAACCGGGCTTCCGGGCCGACATGCTCGGCAAGGTTGGTGAGAAACGCGATCACGTCATGATGGGTCTCGCGTTCGATCTCCTCGATGCGGGAGATCTCGAAAGCGCCCTTTTGGCGCAGGGCTCTCGCCGCACTTTGCGGGATCACCCCTTCGGCCGCCAACGCTTCCGAAGCCAAGGTTTCGATTTCGAGCCAGATGCGATAGCGGTTCTCCGGCTCCCAGATGCGCGCCATTTGCGGGCGGCTATACCGCGGGATCATGCGCTTTTCGCCTCGGTTTCGGATTGGCTTTCCCACCCGAGCCCTGCGAGGGCCGCGCGCATGTCCTCCGGCACGGGAGCGGCGACCGCGATTGCCGGCCGGTGCGGATAAAGCGGAAGGCGGACGCCGCGGGCGTGGAGAAGAGGCCTTGCGGCGCCGCCGCCGCGGCCATAGACGGAATCGCCCAAAACCGGAGCGCCAAGGGCCGCGCAGTGAACCCGCAACTGGTGGGTGCGTCCGGTTGCGGGTCTGAGTTCGAGCCAGGACTTTCCCTCTTTCTGCCCGAGAACCCTGTACCGCGTCAGCGCCCTTTGCCCCGAAGGGTCGATGACGATGCGCCAACCCTTGCCGCGGGAGAGTTTATTGAGCCCGGTCTCGATCGCCCCTTCGCTCTCTTTCGGCTCGCCTTCGACGACCGCCCAATAAAGCTTTTCCACCCGTCCTTCGGCAAAAAGCGCGCCGAGGCGCCGCAACGCTTTCTTATGGCGCCCGAGAACGAGACAGCCGGAGGTGTCGCGGTCGAGCCTGTGGGCAAGAGCGGGAGGATGAGGCAGGCCGAAACGCAAGGCCGCAAACTCTTCTTCGAGATTGGGCCCGCCGCCGGGGCCGGGATGGACCGGGATCCCCGCGGGCTTGTCGATGACGAGAAGAAGGCCGTCGCGATAAAGCACCGGGAAGGGAGGCGGCGCTGAAGAAGAAAAATCCATTTCCCTGCCGAACCTCTTATTCGGCGGCCTCTTGGGTTGCGGCGGGGCGGGAAAGGCGCGCGCCCAAAGCCTCCCATTCTTCGGCGCCGAGCCGCGCGAAAGTCTCGCTGACGCTCATCTCTTTCAAGGGACGCGGGTAGAGACCGGTCGAACGCAACTCTTCGAGCATCCTCTCGCAGAACGCGATCACGGCCTTGAAAAGCATCCCCGGGACGATGGCGAGCTTGTAGCCCAAGGCTTCGACATCGGCGAGAGGGATCTCGGGGGTCTTGCCGCCGCGCACGACATTGAAAAGGCAGGGGCCGGAGAGGAGGCGCGGCACCGCGGCGATCTCTTCGAGAGTTTGCGGCGCTTCGACAAAAGCCATGTCGGCGCCCTCTCGAAGCGCGGCTCCCGCACGCGCGACCGCCTCTTCGAAGCCGGCGACGGCGCGCGCATCGGTGCGCGCGATGATGGCGAAGGAAGGGTCTCGCCGCGCCCCGAGAGCGGTGCGAATCTTGGCGAGCCACTCTTCGCGGGCGATGATCTTTTTGCCTTCGAGATGGCCGCAGCGTTTCGGAAAATCCTGGTCTTCGATGTGGATTGCAGCGACTCCCCGCGCCTCGTATTCGCGCACCGTGCGCACCGTGTTGAGTTCGTTGCCGTAGCCTGTATCGGCGTCGGCGATGACCGGCACTTCGACCGCAGACGCGATGCGGCCGGCATTCCCCGCCATCTCGGACATCGTGACGAGACCGTAATCGGGAAAACCGAGGCTCGCTGCGGTGCCGGCTCCGGTCATGTAGACCGCCTTGAATCCCGCCCCTTCGACCAGTTTTGCCGTCAGAGGGTCGTAAGCGCCGGGCGCCACGGTCATTCCCTCTTGCCGCAGAAGGGATCGAAAGCCTTTTGCCGCGTTCATCGCTTTTCCCTTTCTCTCTGCGCCGAAAGAAGCGTTTTCCTTCGCCGGGCCACGCGCGCGCAATGCTTTTGCCGCCTGCCGAGGCCGAGGACGTTGCCGATATAACGGCAAAAAGGCGGGGGACGGAAGGCCGCATCCTCTCCTTTTCGCCCCAACTTTGCGCCGGGGAAGAAAAGACGGGAGAGGGCGGAGAGCCGCGCGGCAGGCTCGGGCGGCTTCCTCAGCGCCGCGCGGCGGCAGAAGAGGGAAAGGCGGCGAGTTGCGGTCCCGGAGTCTTTCTCGGGTTTGCCGCAAGGCGGGCGGGAAGAGGCTCGACGAGAACGCGGGCGATCCCTCTGCCGATCATGCGCAGCCGCGCCGCCGCGCCCTCGGAAAGATCGATGATAAGCCCGCGGCTGACGGGTCCGCGATCGTTGATCTTGACGACGATCGAGCGGCCGTTGCCGAGATTGGTCACCCGCGCATAGGAAAGAAGAGGCAAGCTGCGGTGCGCCGCGGTTGCGGCCTTGGGATCGAAACGTTCGCCGCTCGCCGTGATCCTGCCTCTGAGGTCATACCAGGCGGCTTTTCCGATCGCCGGTCTCGGCGCCCGATTTGCCGTCGCGTGCAAGATGCGGACGGGTGGGCCAACTCTCCTTTCCGTCCGGTGCGCAACGCGCCGCAGAGGGTGGCGCAGCCTGCGGCGCAAAAGGACGCGGCGTTTTGGTTTTTTTTCCGGGAGCGGGGGGCGAAGGGCTTTGGCGAGGCGCGTGTGAAGGGGATGATGAGGATCTACTCTTCTTGGAGTCTGGCCGTTCGCGGCGGAGGCAATCAGCACAAGCCCGAGGCACATGCCGACCATGCGACAGAAAGGCATCCGGCACCATCTCCTCAAAAGGCTGACCCGCCGCGGCCACCACACCAGCGCCGGGCACGGTATCGGGGGAGTAGAACAAAGGGGACGGTGTCGTCCCGGATTATTGATGGTTTTCCGGGTAGGACAGGTGCGAAGGGGAAAGCTAGCGAGGCCCAAGCTCGCTTGTCAACCATCATTGTGCAGAAGGGAGAGATTTGCCTCGCTCCGGTCGAATCTGCTGCCGCCTTGCGCCGCGAGGCGGGCTTTATCGAGATTTATCGGCCTTTTATGTTTTATTCTATAAGACCCTAACTTTTACTTGAACGGCGATCATCGGCTCCCTTCGGGCGATGGCGCCTCTGGCGAGAACCGGGCGCGCTTCAAGGGGCAAGACGGCGGGCGATGGCCAGGGCCAAGGGCTCGGCGACCCTCTGCGCGCGCGCGGGAAGTTCGAGCGGCTTCAAAAGCATCTTGACGCTCATCGCGTGCGGGAATTGCGCGAGGAAACTCCGCCGAAGTTCGCGCCGCAGCGCCCGATAACGGCGCTTGTCGAAAGGCCGGTCCGGATGTCGGGCCAGGCTCACATGTTTGAGGGCGATATAGCCGTCTTCGCTATTGGTCATGCGCAGGCGCCGCCACAACGCCCCGGCAACCTCTTTTCGCCCCGGTTGTTCGGCCTCGCGGTATTTGCGGAAATAGCGGTAGAAATGCTTGTAGTGACGCACCTCGTCTTCGGCGATGCGGCGGGCGAGAAGAGAAAGCACCGGTTCGGTGCTGGCGCGCGAAAGGGTCGTGTAATAGCTCGCGGTCCCCATCTCGACGACGCAGCGCGAAGCCATTTCGAGGCTCAACGCCGCTTCCAACGCATCGAGGCGACAAAAGGGCGCATACTCTTCGAGAAAGCGCCGATAAATCTCTTCCCAGGCAAAATCCGGCCACGCGGTCTCGACATAAAGGCGCAATGCCCGGCCATGCTGAAGCTCTTCCGGCAACCAATGCTCGCCGAGCCAAAGGCTGACTTCCTCGTCGCCGTGGAAGAGATCGATCAGGTTGCGCGTATAAAGGCCGGTCGTCGCTTCGACCAAGGAGGCGGCGGCCACGAGAAGGGAGAAATCCTCGCGCGCCGCGACCTCTCGATGTTCAATCTTCTGCCAAGGGATGTCGTCGAGCGTCCAGCGCTGTTCTCTTGGCGTGCTTTGGGCGCCGGCGTCCTGCGGGGTCTCGAAGGGAAAGGGCGGGGTTTGGTTCAAGATCATGCCGCGGACGCGAAGGTGCGGAACAAAGACTGTGTATCCAAAGGTGAACACTGGGCAATCGTCTTCGGCCCCGCGCGATCTGCCGCAGGCCGGGTGCGAACGGGTATTCGGGCCGCGCCCCGAGAGCCTCGCGACTTTCCGGGCGCGAACGAGTAAGGTTTTATAAAATCAGAGCGTTGGTTCGAGAACGATCCCATGTTGCTCTCATGGACGGCCGGCACTTCTTACCAATACCGGCTCATGCGCGTCATCGACCGGCTTCTAGAGAGGCTCGGCGTCCTCAGCCGGCCTTTGCGCGGCGGGGCGCTCATCGCGGCGGCGCGGCGCCGCCAGAAGTGCGAGGATTTTGGCAATTGGTCGTTCATCGAGCCGTTGACGGTGTTGTTGCGCGCCTATGAAAGGGAAGCGCAACTGACCGCATTCGGCCGCCTCGCGGCAAGATGGGACATGCTGCGCCTTCTCTCCAATCTATTGCGCCTGCGTGCGGAAGAAAAGCGCGACCCTGCCATTCTCGAAGAGCCTTTGCCTCAGCCGATCTTTATTCTCGGCCTTCCGCGCAGCGGTACGACGTTTC
>JAJYIC010000039.1 GCA_021790295.1 Pseudomonadota bacterium
AGGTCTTGAGGCTGAAATTCCAGATCTCTCCGGAAAGGCTGTTGATGATGCTGAAAAGGGCGATAAAGGCGACCAGTTGGCTCAAGATCGGGGCGTCTCGCAGAGGGCGAAAGAGAACCCGTTCGAGAAGGACGCCGGCGAGGAAGGAAATCAGGACCGTGGAAAAAAAGGCGGCCCAATAGGGAATGCCCCACGCCATCATCTGCCAGCCGAGAAAGGTCGAAAAAGTCGCCATCTCGCCTTGCGCGAAATTGAGATGGTCGATCGCCTGGTAGATCATCACGATGGCGAGCGCCATCAGAGCGTAGATCGCGCCATTCGCCAGCCCCGCCAGCACCTGTTGCAGCAAAAGTTGCATTCGCGCTCTCCTAATAGCCGAGATAGGAGCGGCGCACCGTCTCGTCGGCGGCGATCGTACGGGCGCGACCCGAAAGCACGACGCGGCCGGTTTCGAGAACGCAGGCGCTCTCGGCGAGCTGAAGCGCGAGATCCGCATTCTGCTCGACAACGAGAAGCGCGACGCCGAGTTCGCGGTTGAGCTCTTTGAGGCGCGCGAACAAATCCTCGACAATCCGGGGCGCGAGGCCAAAAGAGGGTTCGTCGAGAAGCATCAGGCGCGGCTCCAGCATCAGCGCCCTGCCGATCGCCAGCATCTGCTGCTCGCCTCCCGAAAGGGTTCCGGCCTTCTGGCGGCGGCGGCTGTAAAGCTGCGGAAACTGCGCGTAAACCTGGTCGAGGTCGCGCGCGACCCGGGTGCGATCCCGGCGCGTGATCGCGCCGAGATGCAAATTCTCTTCGACGCTAAAGCGCAGGAAGGTGCCGCGCCCTTCGGGTACATGGGCGACGCCGAGCCGGGCGACCTCTTCTGAAGGCCGTCCGAGCAGAGACTTGCCCTCGTAGGTAAGCGAGCCTTGCGCCCGCACCATCCCCGAGATCGCTCTCAAGGTCGTCGTCTTGCCGGCGCCGTTGGCGCCGAGAAGGGCGAGGATGCCGCCTTCGCCAAGGGAGAAATCGAGCCCGTGGAGGGCTTCGCTTTCCCCGTAATAGGCTTTGAGAGCGCGCGCTTCGAGCATCATCGGCGGCCCGACGCGCGCTTCACTTCATCCCCTTTGCGCCCTCCGAGATAGGCGCGAATGACGGAGTCGTTTTGCTGGATCTCGGCGGGCGTTCCCTCGGCAATCTTGCGCCCGAAATCGAGAGCGACGACCTTGTCGGAGACCGACATGACGAGGTTCATGTGGTGTTCGACGAGAAGCACGCTCAATTGCCGCTCTTCGCGGATGCGCCGGATGAGCGCGCCGAGGGCGGCAACTTCCTCATGGTTGAGCCCTCCCGCAGGCTCGTCGAGAAGGAGGAGTTTCGGGCGCGCCGAAAGCGCCCGCGCGAGTTCGACCCGCTTTTTCGTGCCGAAAGGCAAGCCCGAAGGTTTCTTCTCCGCAACCTCCTTGAGCTCGAAGAGATCGAGAAGCTCGAAAGCCGCCTCTTCGAGCGCTCTTTCCTGCCGCCGCACCGAGGGAAGGCGCAAGCCGTCGCTCAAAAAATTGCTGCGGCTTCGCGAATGTGCGCCGATCAGGATGTTGGCAAAAACCGTCTGGTTCTCGAAGAGCGCGAGGTTCTGAAAGCTGCGGGCGATGCCGATCTCGGCGATCCGATGCGCGGGGCGAGAGAGAAGCGAGCGGCCCTCGTAAAGGATGTCGCCGCGATCGGGCCTGTAAATGCGGCTGAGGCAATTGAAAAGGGTGGTCTTGCCGGCGCCGTTCGGGCCGATCAGTCCGAGAATGGAGCCCTCTTCGAGAGCAAAGGAAACGCCGTCGAGGGCGAGAATGCCGCCAAAGCCGAGCGCAACCTCGCGAACCTCCAGCAGAGGCGGGCCGGCGCCCAGGGGTGGCCGCGGCCTTTGCGGCGCCTTAGCGCTCTCGCTCACGGGCGCCCTTTCCTCGACGGGGCGGCGGAAAGGCGGCAAGAGAACAAAAGCGCGAGCCCGAGGCCCCGGCGCTCACCCGCCTCTCTCAGCGTTTTCTCCTTTCGAGGATCACGGTGCGAACCTCTTTCTTTTTCTTGCGACCCTGCCGATCCCGGCCAGCAAAGTCAAGCGGCGAGGGAAAGGCCGGCGCCCTTCCCGTGAGAGCGGGCTTCAGCTTCCTCTCGCCGTTGCCTTCCTCGCTCGATCCGGCCTAGATTTTCGCCAAAACCCGATCGGGTAAGAGGAGAGCGCCTATGGGAATGACCATGACGGAAAAGATCCTCGCCCGCGCCGGCGGGAAAAAGCGGGTCTCGCCCGGCGAGATCGCCGTGGTCGAGGTGGAAACGGCCGTCCTCATCGACCTTTCCTTTCTGCCGGAAGGATGGCGCGAGGTTTTGAAGGTTTATGACCCGGAAAAGGTGGTGATCGTCTTCGATCACCTGGTTCCGGCCGCGAGCGTCCAGGCTGCGAGCTGCCACAAGACGGGCCGCGAATTCGCCCGCAAGTTCGGCATTTCCCGCCTTCACGATGTCGGCCTCGACCAGGGGATCAGCCATGCGGTCGTCGCCGAACGGGGTTACGCTTTGCCCGGGACCGTTCTCGTCAACAGCGACTCCCATACCTGCGCGGCGGGCGCCTTCAATTGCGCGGCGCGCGGCGTCGGCGCGCCCGATCTCTTATGGGCGATCACGACCGGAACCGCCTGGTTCCGGGTCGGCGAGACCATCCGTTACGACTTTACGGGAAGCTTCTCCCCGGGCGTCACCGCCAAGGATCTTTTTCTCGCCATCGCCGGCACCTATGGCGCCCATGTCAACCAGAACATCGAATATGGAGGGCCGGGCCTCAAGGCGCTTTCGATCGATGCGCGGCGCACTCTCGCGACGATGGGCGCCGAGTTTTCCGCCGAATTTACGATCTTCGAAGCCGACGAAATCCTCATAGAATACGTTCGCGCCCGCAACGAGAAGCCTTTCGAGCCCGTCTCGCCCGACCTCGACGCCTCGTACAAAGAGCGTCGCGCGATCGATCTCGGCGCGATCCTGCCTCTCGTCGCTTTGCCCGACGCCGTCGTCAACCAATCGGTTCCGGTCTCTGCGGTCGCCGGAACGAGGATCGACCAGGCCTTTATCGGCTCTTGCGCGAACGGCACGCTCGAAGACCTCGAAATCGCCGCGCGCGTCGTCAAAGGGAAAAAGGTGGCCCGCGGCACGCGCTTTATCGTCACGCCTTCGACCCAGGCGATCTACCGCGCGGCCCTCAAGGCGGGGCATGTGGAAACCCTTCTCGAAGCGGGCGCGCTCGTCACGCCCGCGACCTGCGGGGCCTGCGTCGGCGGGCATATGGGCGTCCTCGGGCCGGGCGAAGTGTGCATCACCGCCAGCACCCGCAATTTCAAAGGGCGCATGGGCGATCCATCGGCGAAAATCTTTATGGCCTCGCCGGCGACGGTCGCGGCTTCGGCGATCGCCGGCAAGATCGCCGCAGCCGAGGAGGTCTTCGCATGATCGCTGCGCGCGTGTGGAAATTCGGCGACAACATCAATACCGACCTCATCCTCCCCGGGCCTTATCTTTACAGGAGCCCGGAAGAGCAGGCGCGCGCGGTCTTCGAGGCCAACCGCCCCGGCTGGGTCGACCAGGTGAAGAAGGGCGACGCGATCGTCGCCGGTTTCAATTTCGGCATGGGTTCGAGCCGCCCTGCGGCGCGCTCCCTCAAAAACTGCGGCGTCGGTTTTCTTGTCGCCGAGACGATCAACGGGCTCTTTTTCAGGAACAGCGTCAATTTCGGACTTCTCGCACTCGAATGCCCGGGCGTCGCGGCGGCGTTCGAAGAGGGCGACAAAGCCCTGTTGTCGCTTTCCGAATGGACGCTCAAGAACCCGCGCAACGGTCTCGTTCTTGCGGTCTCTCCCGTGGCGGCGGAGCTTTTGGCGATCATGCAAGGCGGCGGCATCTACCCTTTGATGGAAGAAAAAGGGCTGATCGCGCCTCGCTCCTGAAAGAGGCCGCCCCTCGAGGGCCTTCAGGACAGCCAGCGTTTGCGCCTTTTGTAGTGCTTCAGATCGCGGTAGGACTTGCGCGCGCCCGCCTCGTTGAGGCCGAGGTAGAATTCCTTGATGTCGGAATTCTGGCGCAAAGCCGAGGCGGGACCGTCGAGGACGATGCGCCCGCTTTCCATGACATAACCGTAGTCGGCGATATCGAGAGCGAGCGCGGCGTTCTGCTCGACAAGAAGCATCGTCAGGCCGCGCTCGTCGCGCAAGCGCTGCAGGATGCGAAAGATCTCTTCGACGAGGAGCGGCGCAAGCCCCAAAGAAGGCTCGTCGAGAAGCATCACCTTGGGCGCCGCCATCAGCGCCCGGCCGATCACGAGCATCTGCTGTTCGCCGCCCGAAAGATAGCCGGCCGGTTGGCGCCGGCGTTCCCGGAGCGCCGGAAAGGTCTCGTAAACCCGTTCGAGATCCTCGCGTATGCCACCGCGGTCGCGCCGGGTATGAGCGCCGGCTTGAAGGTTTTCCTCGGCGGTCAGGTTTTCGAAGACGCGCCGGCCTTCGAAAACCTGGCAGACGCCGCGGCGGACGATCTCGTGCGGCAAAAGGCGGTCGAGCCTTTCTCCGTCGAGTTCGACCCTGCCCTTTGTCACCTCTCCCCGTTCGGCCTGAAGGAGGCCCGAAATCGCTTTCAAGGTGGTCGTCTTGCCGGCGCCGTTGGCCCCCAAAAGGGTCGTGATCCGCCCCTCTTCGGCGGCGAGAGAGACGCCCCTCAAGACGAGGATGACGCCGTCGTAGACGACCTCGATATTGTTGAGAGAAAGCACGGGATCGGCCGCCTCGTTGCGAGAGCCAAGGGATTAGGGCGCTTGCCGCCCGCGGGAGGCGCCCCGCGGCGCCTCCCGGACGTTGCGTCCCTTTATTACGTCGATCTCAGTTCGTCATTTTGCCGCCATCTCCTGCGCGGTGCGTTCGGCTTTGGCGACAACCACTTTGCGGTAAGCGCGGAACCACGGGGTCAGCTTTTTCAAGCCTTTCCCTTCGACGCGGAAGATCTGCACCCAGCCGCCGCCTTCATGATCGCTCGCCGTGATCGTCAAAGGCGGGACGATGCCGCCGAGCGCGAAATGGCGGATCATCTCGAAGCCCTTTCTGACGTCGACGCTGGTCGGCTTTTGGCCATGGGTCAGTTTCAGGGCATTCCGGATCGCCGCGACAAAGGTTGCGGCCTGAAGGATGCCGCGGTTGTAATAAACCGTGTTCTTCATCGCCGCCGGAGGGGCCTTGCCCTCTTTTTTGTACATGGCCTTGATCTCTCTGATCACCGGATAGTTCTCGCCGGCTCCGGCAAACTGCATCGTGTTGTAGCCTTGCGCCGCGCCCCAGCCTCCGGCCGCCTTGATGTCCGGTTCCCCTGACGCCCACACGAGGCCGACCACATGGGTCAAAGGATAGCCGTTCTCTTTGAGGCCTTTGATCACCAGAGAGGGGGATTTACCAAAGGTATGGCTGATCACGAAGTCCGGGTGATAGCTCTGGGTGATGGCCAGAACCTGCGCGCTGACATCGACACCCGGAGGCGGTACGGCGAAATCCCGCAATTGAAACCCTTCGCGTCTTTTGAGCGCGTTCAAGATCGGCAAAGGCTCGCGGCCGGCCGGGTTGTCGAAATAAATATAGGCGATCTTCTTTCCTTTGAGGCTGCCGCCCAACTGGTCTTTGGCGAATTTGACCGCCGCAGCCGCTTGCGACCAGTACGTCGCCGCAATCGGGAAAAGATAGGGATAATACTTGCCGTCCGAAGAGGCGGCGATGCCGAAACCGGGGGAAGTTCCCGGGATGTGGTCCACTTCGAGCTTCGCGTTGAGCGCCTCGGTCTGCGGCGTACCGTAGATCATGATGCCGACGGCGCCTTGCTCCTTGGCGCGCTCGTATTCCTCGACCGCAGGCGGCACCTTGTATTCGGTGTCGATCTCATCGGCCCGGATCTTCCAGCCGTCGACCCCGCCTTTCGAGTTGACGAGGGCGATGTAGTCGTGGATCCCCGGGCAGAGAGAGGTACCGACGATCTCCGTCGGGCCGGTGCGGTCGCACTGCATGCCGAGAAGGATCGTCTTTTGCGCCGCCTGCGCCAATCCGGCGCAAGCGAGGCTGGCGACGATCCCTGCGGATGCCGCAAAAACCAGTCTCGATGTCGGGCTCATGTCCTGTCCTCCCATGCTCTCGCCTCAATCAGGTTGTGAATGGCCAAATTCGGAAGTAATTCCGAATATTGCGCCAAAGCCGGTTGAGGCCTTCCGGCTCGACGATCAGAAAGAAAATAATCAAACTACCGAAAAGGATCAGCCTGATGTTCGGTATCAGGTTGAGGATTGCCCCGTGCGACAAAAACATTCCACCGAAATGTTTGAGGAACAAGCGGGTCGCTTCCGGCAGGATAGTGATGAAGGCGGCGCCGAAGATCGAGCCCAAGACCGAGCCGAGCCCGCCGATGATAATCATCGCCAGATAGTCGATAGAGACGGAGATCCCGAACTGCTCGTAATTGGCGATGCCGAGGTAATAGGTGTAAAGAACGCCGGCGACGCCCGCGTAAAACGACGAAATCGCAAACGCCGCCAATTTGTAGCGAAAGGTGTTGATGCCGATGATTTCGGCGGCGATGTCCTGGTCGCGCACGGCGACAAGGGCGCGGCCGACGCGGCTGCGCACGAGGTTCAAGGTGGCCGTGACGGCGAGAGCGGCAAAAAACAGAAGGAAGAAATAGAGCTGCCTTTGGGTTTCGAGCGCCATTCCGAAAACGACCGGAGGCGAAACCTGGATCGACGCGTCGACCCCGCCCGAGATCCAGGTGACGTGATTGATCGTCCATTCGATGATGAACTGCGCGGCAAGGGTGGCGATCGCCAGATAAAGCCCTTTGATGCGCAAAGAGGGGATGCCGAAAAAGGCGCCGACGAGCGCCGCCATTCCTCCGCCCGCGGGGATCGCGATCCAGAACGGGGCATGCAACCGGGCGATGAGATTGGCCGCCGTGTAGGCGCCGACCGACATGAAGGCGGCGTGGCCGACCGAGACCTGGCCCGTGTAGCCGACGAGAATGTTGAGACCGAGCGCGCCGACCACCGCAATGAGAACGAGATTGAGGATCGTCACGGCGTAGACGCTGAAGAGGAGCGGGACCGCGAAGAGGAAAAAGAGCGCCAGGAACGCCATTGTCCGGCGCGCCACCGGCAGCGGATATAGCGCCATATCCGCGGCATAGCTGGTCTTGAAGACGCCGGTCTCGCTGCCGAACATGCGCGCTTTACCGCCTTTCCCTCGCCCGCAACCCTAGACGCGCTCGATGCGCCGGCGCCCGAACATGCCTTCGGGACGCACCATCAAGACGGCGATCATGAGGACGAATGGGACAAAGTCCTTGGTGCCGCCGCCGACCAGAGGATCGAGAAAACCGGCGGAAAGGTTTTCGGCAACGCCGACGACGAGGCCGCCGACGACCGCGCCGAGGATCGAATCGAGGCCTCCGAGGATGATCACCGGAAAGACCTTGAGCCCAACCAGAGCAAGCTGGTTGTCGACGGCGAGCATCGCCCCCCACAACACCCCGCCCAAGGCCGAGACCACCCCTCCCAAAGCCCAGGCCAAAGCGAAATAGCGGCGCACATTGATGCCCATCGCCATCGCCACCTGCTGGCTGTCGGCGACGGCGCGCATCGCCACCCCGAGCCGGCTTTTGAGGAAAAACCAGGCAAAAGCGGCAAGAAAAACGAGGCTGACGCCGGCGCCGACGATCTCGATCGGCGGCAAGACCAACGGCCCGAGATGAAAGGGAGAACTGCCGACCGGCAACGAGATGGATTGGACTCCGGTGCCGAAAGCGAGAACCGCGGTTCCGCGCAGAACCGAAGCGAGGCCGATGGTGGCCATGATGACGGCGATGATCGGCCGCCCGAGAAGAGGCCGCAGCACCACCCTTTCAAGGCAAAAGGCGAGCGCGATCATGCCGCAAATCGCGGCCAGGACCCCCGCCCACCAGGGCAAACCGGCCATGTCGGCGGTGGCGGCGGCGAGAAAGCCGCCGAACATGACAAACTCGCCCTGAGCGAAATTGATCGCGTCGGTCGCCTTGTAGATGAGGACAAACCCGAGAGCGACGAGAGCATACATCGAGCCGACCAGCACGCCGTTGGCGAGAAGGATCGAAACAAACCGCCACGACACGTCAGGCATAGGCCGGCTCCTCGGCCGCGGTTCTCTCTTCCCCGATCTCCTCGATGAGAAGGCGGGATTTGAGCGTCGCTTTGCGCCCGTCCTCGTAGGTGATCTCGGTCGAAAGTTCGACCTCGGGCGTCCCTTCGTAGAGGGCGGCGCGGACGGCGGCGTATTTCTCGGCGATAAAGCGGCGGCGAATCTTGCGGGTGCGCGTGATCTCGTTGTCGTCGGCGTCGAATTCCTTGTTGAGGAGAAGGAAGCGGCGCACGCGCGCGGGTTGCGGCAGGCTCCGGTTCGCTTGCGCGATCTCCTCGGCGATGAGGCGGCGCACTTCGGGTTTGGCGCTCAGATCCCCGAACGAGGTAAAAGGAAGGCCGCGCCGTTCGGCCCAGGCGCCGACGGCGCGCTGGTCTATGGCGAGGATCGCGGCGACAAACGGCAGGCTGTCGCCAAAAGTGACGGCTTCGCCGATAAAGGGGCTGAATTTGAGCTTGTTCTCGATGAATTGGGGGGCGAAAGGGCTGCCGTCGGCGAGCCTTCCCACATCCTTCGCGCGATCGACGATGACAAGATGTGCGCGCTCGTCGAGATGGCCGGCGTCGCCGCTGCGGAACCAGCCGTCCCCGGTCATCGCCTCCGCCGTCGCCTTTTCGTCCTTGAAATAACCGAGAAAGACGCTCGGCGAGCGGATCTCGATCTCGCCGCCCTCCGCGATCCGCAGTTCGCTGCCGGGAAGGACGCGGCCGACGGTTTGGGCGCTCGCTTCGCCGTCGGGCTGCAAGGAGGCCACCCCAGAAAGCTCGGTCGCCCCCCAAAGCTCTTTGAGATTGATGCCGAAAGAGCGGAAAAAGCGGAAGGTGTCGGGGCCGAGAGGCGCCCCTCCGGTATAGACCCAGCGCGCGCGTTTCAAACCGAGCTGGTCTCTGACCGGGCCGTAAACGAGAAATTCGCCGAGAAGAAGGGCGAGCCTTTGCGCCAAAGGCGTCTTTCTGCCCGCTTCGCGCCTCAATTCGGCCTTTTCGGCAAGGCCGCAGAAGAGTTCGAAAACCCGCCGTTTGAGAGGGCTCGCGTCGCCCGCGCGGGCGCGCAGACGAGCGAGAAGGCTTTCCCAGATGCGCGGCGGCGCAAAGGCGACGGTCGGCCCCAGTTCGCGCAGATCGCGCTCCACGCTTTCGGGCCTTTCCGGGCAGTTGCAGGCAAAACCGACATAAAGCGAGAGCGCGAGCGAAAAGAACGAATCGCCGATCCACGCCATCGGCAGATAAGAGAGAAACTCGTCGCTCGCCCGTATGTCTTCGCAAAGCGCGAAGGCTTCGGCGACGGCGATCAGGTTCTCATGCGACAGCATCACCCCTTTGGGGTGCCCCGTCGTTCCCGAGGTATAGCTCAAAAGCGCCAGATCCTGCGCCCGGCCCTTGTCGATCTCGGCCGCAAGAGTGTCCTTGTGCGAGGCGGCAAAGCCGCGCCCTTCCTCGCTCACTTCGGCAAAAGATTTGAGGCCGGCGCCCCCGTAGCGGCGCATCCCGCGCGGGTCGTCGTAGATGAGAAGGCGCAACTCGGGCAGGCGGCTTTTGAGGGGGAGGATCTTGTCGACCTGCTCCTGGTCCTCGGCGAGGACGACGGAGACCTCGGCGTGGCTCAGGACATAATGAAGCTCGGCGGCGATCCCGTCCTGATAAACCGGGACGGCGACCCCGCCGAGGCATTGCGCGGCAAGCTGCGCCGCGTAAAGGTGGCGGCGGTTGTCGCCGATGATCGCGAGCCTGTCGCCGCGGCGAAAGCCGCAGCCGGCAAGACCGAGGGCAAAGGCTTCGACGGCCTCGTAATAGTCCGACCAGGTCCAGCTCTGCCAGATGCCGAGGTCTTTCTCGCGCAAGGCCGGCCGCTTTGCCAGCCTCTCGCGGTTGCGCCGCAACAGCAAAGGCAGGGTCGTCGGCGCGCTCATGCGGCAAGCCCTTCGCGGCTTCTCGCGGTTCCGAGATAGGCGCGGATGACCTCGGCATCGCGCGCGACCGCCGCCGGAGAACCTTCGGCGATCTTGCGTCCGTGGTCGAACACGACAACCCTTTCGGAGATGTCCATGACGACGGCCATGTCATGCTCGATGAGGATGATCGTCGTCCCCCATTCTTCGTTGACCTCGAGGATGGAGCGCGCCATGTCCTCCTTTTCTTCCTGGTTCATCCCGCCCATAGGCTCGTCGAGCAGAAGCAGCTTCGGGTCGAGCGCGAGCGCGCGCGCGAGTTCGACCTTTTTGCGCAAACCGAAAGCGAGCGCGCTCGTCTGCTCTTTGCGCAAGTCTTCGAGATCGAGAAACGAGATCACCTCTTCGACCCGCGCGCGATGCGCGATTTCCTCGCGCTGGGCAAAACCCCAATAAAGAAAAGACGAAAGGACGCCCGACTTCATCCGCACATGACGGCCGAGCATGATGTTGTCGAGGACCGTCATGCCGCCGAAAAGCGCGATGTTCTGAAAGGTGCGGGCAATGCCGAGAGCGGCGATTTTCGACGGCCTCATGCCGGCGATCTCGCGCTCTTCGAAGCGGATGGTGCCGCGGTCGGGACGGTAAAACCCGCTCACCATGTTGAGGAACGAGGTCTTGCCGGCGCCGTTGGGGCCGATGATGGAAAGGATTTCGCCGCGGTTTACGGCAAGAGAGATGGTTTCGACCGCGCGCACGCCGCCGAAATGCTTCGCCACGCCGCCGACGTCGAGCTGGACCTCGCCGGCTTGGCAGACTTCGGCTCTTCGCTCGCCGGACAGCATGTCTCCCTACCGCACCGACCCTGTTCTCTGGCCGCCGCGTTTACCCCGTGCCGGGTTACGCGCGCTTGCTTTCGGCGCTATCATGAAGAAGTGGTGGGAAAAATGCAATCGCCTCTCTTCGCAAGGGAAAAGGCCGCTCCGCGGGCGGCGGCGGGCGAAAGGGAGAGGCGCGAACTCCTGCCGGTGACGATCCTCACCGGCTTTCTCGGCAGCGGCAAGACGACGATCCTGCGCCGCGCTCTCGCCGCGCCGGAATTTTCCGACACCGCCGTTCTGGTCAACGAGCTGGGCGAGATCGGCCTCGATCACCATCTCCTCAAAACGGTCGAGGGCACCGTCATCGAACTCCCCCAGGGCTGCCTTTGTTGCGCCTTGCGCGAGGATTTGGCGCAAGCCGCGAGAGCCCTCATCGAGGCACGCGAAAAGGGCGAAATCAAACCGTTCCGGCGCCTTGCGATCGAAACCACGGGGCTTGCCGACCCCGCGCCGATCCTCTTCACGCTCGCCGCCGATCCTTTTCTCGACGGGCGCCTTTCCGCGGCCGCCGTCGTCACCCTCCTCGACGCCGTCAGCGGCGCCCTCGCGCTCGACCGCTTTGCCGAAGCCGCGCGCCAGGTCGCCCTTGCCGACCGCATCCTCGTCACCAAGACCGATCTCGCCCCTTTCTCGCCGGGGCTCGAAGAGAGGATCCAAAGGCTCAACGGCTTTGCGCCAAGAAGCCTTTCCACCTCCGAAACGGGGGCAAGCGCGCTTTTTTTCGAGGCTCTTTCGCGCCCCTTCGCGCCCGCATTTCCAGAGCCGGGGCCGGGCATCCACAGCCACGGCATCGACAGCTTTGCGATG
>JAJYIC010000040.1 GCA_021790295.1 Pseudomonadota bacterium
CCAAAGGCCGCCGCAGGGCGGCAGCTTCGAGCGCTTGACAAGGTGACGCATCCGGCCGCAAAGATAAACAAGTATTTCGGTACCGATTTATAAGCCTTTTGCCGTTTGCGCCTTTGCGGCGGTGCGCCGCGCCCTTCTGCGCCAAGGAGGCCCGATGCCGGACAACACCCTCAGCGTCGATCGTTCCGTAGAGCCGGCGGGGCTTTCTTTCGCGCGCCGGTTCAACACCGCGGTCCCTTTTATCGACCGCCCGGTCAAGGAAGGCCTCGGAGCGAAGATCGCGATCCGCACCGCGGGCGAAGATGTGAGTTACGCCACGCTCGCCGAAAGGGTGGCGCGTTGCGGCAACGCCCTCAAAAGGCTTGGCCTCGAACGCGGAGAGCGCCTTTTGATGGCGGTCAAGGACAGCCCGCACTTCTTTTACCTGTTCTGGGGGGCGATCAAGGCCGGGATCGTGCCGGTGCCTCTCAACACGCTTTTGCGCGCCGAGGATTACCGCTACATGATCGAGGATTCGTGCTCTGCCGCGATCGCCTATTCGCCGGAATTTGCCGGCGAGATCGAGGCGGCCCTTGCGGCCGCCGCGCATAAGCCCTCGCATGCGCTCTTAACCGAAGGCAAAGGGCCGAGCCTTTGGGCGCTGATGGGAGAGGCCCCGGCGCATCTCGAAGCCGCGCCCGCGGCGCCCGAAGACGATTGTTTCTGGCTTTATTCCTCGGGTTCGACCGGGCGCCCCAAAGGCGCCGTCCATGCCCAACGCAGCATGGCGGTGACAAGCGAACTTTATGGCGTCGGCGTTCTTGGCATCACGCGCGAGGACGTCTGTTTTTCCGCGGCAAAACTCTTTTTCGCTTACGGTCTCGGCAATGCCATGACTTTTCCTTTGTGGGCCGGCGCGACCTCGGTTCTGCTTGCCGAAAGGCCTTCGCCGCAATCGACCTTTGCCGTCATCGAGCGTTTTCGCCCGACCCTTTATTTCGGCGTACCGACGCTTTATGCGGCGCAGCTTCAGGCTCTGCAAAACGAGCGTCGCGATCTTTCTTCGCTCCGCCTTTGCGTCTCGGCCGGAGAGGCTCTGCCGGCGCATATCTTCAATCGCTGGCGCGACCTGACCGGCACCCTCATCCTCGACGGCATCGGCTCGACCGAGGCTTTGCACATCTTCATCTCCAACCGCGAAAGCGATTTCGAACCGGGTACGACCGGGCGCATCGTTCCCGGTTACGACGCGAAGATCCTCGGCGAGAACGGCGAACCCGCACCGAGAGGAGAAAACGGCCAGCTCGTGATCCGCGGCGCCTCGACGGCCAAATATTATTGGAACGACCCCGAACGTTCGCGCCGTACTATGGTCGGCGACTGGCTCGTCACGGGCGACACCTACCGCGAGGACGAAAAGGGCTATTTCGTCTATTGCGGGCGCAATGACGACATGCTCAAGGTCGGGGGCATCTGGTGCTCGCCTTTTGCCATCGAATCGAGGCTTGGCGAACACCCTTCCGTTCTCGAAGCGGCCGTGGTCGGACGCGCGGACGCCGACGGCCTCGTCAAGCCCGAAGCGTGGGTCGTTCTCAAAGAGGGGAGGGCAGGGCAAGGCGAGATCGAAGCGGAACTCGTCCGCCACTGCAAAGGCGCCCTTGCCCCTTACATGTATCCGCGCTGGTTCCATTTCGTCGCCGAGCTGCCGAAGACGGCGACGGGCAAGATCCAGCGGTTCAAGTTGCGCGCCTCCGAAGGAACGCGTCCGGATCGATAAATCCCGCAAAAGCCGCGCCCCTTTTCGCCTGCCGCGAGGAAGAGGGGCGGCAATCTGGAGGCGGGACGAAAAATCCCCGATTGCTCTGGATCAAGGCGGATTATGTGCCTTTCCCCTATTTTTAGGAGGATTCCGCGGCTCCCGGAAAAGCGGAGGGCGCGATGCACACGCATCTGCAAAACCACAACTCCCCAAAAGGCCTCTTCGAACGGCTCGAACAGCGGACGAAGGAGCTCAATGCGTTTCTCGTGGTTCTTGCGATCGGACTGTTGGCGCTCGATGCGACCTGCTTTACTCTCCTCAAATTGACGGCGCGCTATCGCGGTTTTCTTGTGCCTTAGGCCGCGGTCCTCGCAGGGCAAGGCGGTAGCAGTCTTCGGTTTCCTCTTGCGCCTTTGCGACCGCGGACAGAGCGGGCGCGAGGCGGATCTCGAGCGAGAGCAAAGCGATCGGGTGTGAGACTGCAAAGAAGACCGGCTGAGCCCCGATCCGAGCTTTTGGAAGGGCGCCCTGCGGCCGCTCTTGCGGCGGGAATGACGCGGGGCGCAGAAAGCGACGAAAGAGATTCGGCGCGCGCGTGGCTGAGGGTCGCAGCGGCCTTTCTTGCGGGCGCGGTTTCATTCGGGGTGCTTTACAGTTTTGGCGTTTTTCTCAAACCGATCGCGCGTGAATTTCATGCCAACGTGGTCGAGGCTTCGGCATTCTTTTCACTGACCGCTATCGTCTATTATTTATTCGGAGCCTTTGCCGGACGCCTTTCCGACCTTTTCGGGCCGCGGCTTATCGTCGCTTGCGGCGCGGCCGCGGTCGGTCTCGGGCTCTTTTTTACCGCTTTCGCGCATCGTTTGTGGTTCGGCTATCTGGCCTACGCCTCGGGGGTCGGGGTCGGCGGCGCCTGCGTTTACGTGCCCACTCTCGCGGCCGTCGGCGGCTGGTTTGTCAAACGGCGGAACGCCGCGCTCGGCATCGCCACCGCCGGCAACGGCATCGGCTCGATTGCTTTTCCCCCGCTTGCCGCCGCTCTGATCGGGCGTCTCGGCTGGCGCGCGACCGACCTCGTTTTCGCCTTTCTCGCTCCGGCTCTTCTTTTTGTTTGCGCCTTTCTCGTCGGGCCGCCGATGGCGGCGCGCGCCGAGGGTGGCGCCCGGCCGCTGGTCAGGGACCTCTTCACTTCGCGCGAGTTCGTCATCCTTTATCTCTCCTGGGTTATGGTTTCGAGTGCGCTTTTCGAAACGATCGTCTTTCTTCCCTCTTTCGCCCGCGCACATGGCACCGGGCGAATCGCCGCCGCCGCTCTCGTCTCGACCATCGGGGGGTCGGGAGTGGCCGGGCGCCTCGCCTTCGGCCCGGCCGGCGATCGCCTCGAGGCTTTGGCGTTGTTCAAGCTGACCTGCCTCATCATGGCGCTCAGTTACGCGATCTGGCTCTTCTTGCCTTCCTACGGTTGGCTTTTGGTTTTTGCCGTCATTTTCGGGATCAGCTATGGCACCCGCTTTGCCGCTTTGCCGGCCGTGCTCATCGATTATTTCGGGATCCCGGGGCTCGGCACGACGCTCGGCCTTTTCCTCACCGCTTCGGGTCTTGCCGCCCTTATCGGACCGATGCTCGCAGGGCTTGCGATCGATCTCGAAGGGGGGTTCAAAGGCGCCGTCCTTTTCGCTTTTGCCATGGGGCTTCTCGGTTTTGTCGCGCTTTTGCCTTTGCGCGGAAGGAGAGGGCGCGAGCGCGACCCTCTCCGCTGAAGCGCTCCCGCTCGACGCGCCGGGAGGCCGCCTGCGGCGCCCCCCTATCGGGTTCTGCCGAGCGCCGCTTCGCCCAAGAGTTCGACGATTCGTTCGGGCGTCAGAGGGCTCTCGCGGATGACGACGCCCCAGGGTTCGAGCGCATTCTCGATGGCGCCGAGGATGGCCGCGATCGCCGCGATCGTGCCGCCCTCGCCGGCGCCCTTGACGCCGAGGGGATTGAGAGGCGTTGGGCATTCGTGGTGAATGATCTTCACTTTCGGCACATCGCCTGCGATCGGCAAAAGATAGTCGCCAAAAGTCGTGACCAGAGGCTGGCCTTCGGCATCGTAAATGAGCCTCTCGAAAAGGGCGTTGCCGACGCCGTGGGCAACGCCGCCCTTGACCTGGCCTTCGACGACCAGTGGATTGATCGCACGCCCGCAATCATGAACGACGGTAAAGGCGAGGATCCTCACCTGCCCGGTCTCGATATCGACTTCGACCTCGGCGGCGTGCGCGCTCGAAGCGTAGACCGATTGTTCGGGCTTGAAATAGGCGGTGCCGTCGAGACCGGGATCGATCGCGGCCGCCATGGCAAAACCCGGGACGCCGAGCGTGCGTGTTGCGAGTTCCCCGAGAGGCTTTGCCATCCCCGGAACGCCTTTGACGCGGACAGCCCCGCCCTCCAATTCGAGATCCTCTTCGGCGACTTCGAAAAGTTGGGCGGCGATCCGCTTTGCCTTTAGGGCGACGGCCTCAGCGGCCAGATGCACCGAGCTTCCGGCGTTGACCGCGGTGCGCGCGGCAAAAGAGCCCATCCCCTGCGCCACCGTTCCCGTGTCGCCGGCGACGACGACGATATCCTCGAGGCCGACCCCGAGCGCGTCCGCCGCGATCTGCGCGAGGGTCGTCTTGTGCCCCTGACCTTGCGGCGAGGCGCCGGTATAAACCGTGATCCGGCCGGAAGGGGCAACCGAGACGGTCGCGGATTCGTAAGGGCCGAGCCCGGTTGCCTCGACCGCATTGCTGAGGCCGAAGCCGAGATGGCGCCCATTGTGGCGCGCCTTCATTTGGCGGGCGCGGAATCCGGCATAATCGGCCGCGGCGAGCAGCTTTTCCAAAGCCGCCGGATAGTCGCCGCTGTCATAAACGACCGGCCGGTTGTCGCGAAAGAGGATGCCGACATTGTAAGGCATCGCCTGGGGCTGGATCAAATTGCGGCGGCGCAGTTCGGCGGGATCGAGTTTGAGTTCGCGGGCGGCGCGCTCGATCATCCGCTCCATGACGACGACCGCCTCGGGCCGGCCGGAGCCGCGCACCGATGTCCCCGGCACCTTGTTGGTGAGAACCGCCGAGTAATCGAGGCGGTAATTCGGCACGACATAAGGACCCGGCACCGTCGTCGCCGAAATCCACGGGACGGTGAGGCTCCCCGTCATATAGGCGCCGCTGTCGTGAACCATGCGGCCGCGCAAGCCCAAGATGCGGGCCTCCTCATCGAGGGCGATTTCGAGCTCCCACCATTGATCGCGTTGTTGGCAGGTCGCGAGAAAATCCTCGCGCCGATCCGCGACCCATTTGACCGGCCGTCCGAGCCTTTGCGCCGCCGCCACGGCGGCGATGTAATCGGGATAGACCGTACCCTTCGGACCGAACCCGCCGCCGATCTCGGGGACGGCGACGCGCAACTGATCTTCGCGCAGGTCGAAAAGCTCCACGATCTGGCGCTTCAACCGATGCGGCGTCTGGGTCGTGCAATAGACGGTAAAACCGCCGAGGATCGGGTGAGGCTCGACGACGATGCCGCGGCATTCGATAAAAAAGGCGCCGCCGCGATGCACGGTGATGGTTTCGCCAAACACATGCGCCGCGCGCGCAAAGGCCCGATCGACATCGCCGACATTGACGCGAACCTTGGCCGCGATGTTGTGCGGAAGATGGGAATGCGCCGGCGGCGCGTCGGGCAGGGCAGCGTCGCGGCAATAGAGGGCAGCAGGCAAAGGCTCGTATTCGACGGCGACCAGGGCGGCGGCGTCTTCGGCGACGGCGCGGCTCTCGGCGAGAACGATCGCGATCGGCTCGCCGACGTAAGAAGCCTCCTCTTTTGCCAGCGCATAAGGGAGGACAAGCTGCGAAATCGCCGGGTTGGGCACCGAGACGGCAAGCGTTTTGCGCTGCAAGCCCTCCGGCAGATCGCGATAGGAAAGCACCGCAATGGCGCCCGCCGTCTCCGCCCCTTTCGGATCGATCGCAAGGATGCGGGCATGGGCGTAAGCGCTGCGCACAAAGGCCGCGTGCAGCATCTCCGGAAGATGGATGTCGTCGACGAACCGCCCGCGCCCGGTCAAAAGCGCCGGATCCTCGGTACGCTTGACGGCCGCGCCGAACAGCTTTTCACCCATATTTTTCACCCATGGACGAGGGTTCCTTCGTTAACGGTCCGCTTCATAGGCGCCGGCTTCATCGAGAAGCGCGACGATCTTCTCGGGGGTGACGGGGGCGTCGGCGATCTCGACGCCGAAAGGCCGCAGCGCGTTCTCGATTGCCGAGATGATCGCGGCGGCGGCCGGGATCGTGCCGCCTTCGCCGGCGCCTTTGACGCCGAGAGGATTGAGCGGCGTCGGCGATTGCAGGTGGGCAACCTCGACCCTCGGCACGTCGGTTGCGCTCGCCAACAGGTAATCGGCGAAATTGACGGTCAAAGGCTGCGCGTTCTCGTCGTATTTCATCCATTCGAGAAGGGCGTTGCCGACGCCATGGGCGACCCCGCCCAGGATCTGGCCTTCGACGATCAGCGGATTGATGAGGACGCCGCTGTCGTGCGCCACCACATAGCGCAAGATCTTGACCCTGCCGGTGCCGATATCGACCTCGACCTCGGCGATATGCGTGCCGTTGCAATAGGTCGATTGCGGCGGGCTGAAATACTGCGTCTCTTCGAGCCCGGCGGTAAAGCCTTCGGGATAGGAAAAGCCGGGCATGCCCTGGCCGATCCGCGCCAGTTCGGCAAAGCTTTTGCCCATCTCTTCGACCCCGCGCACGAAGGCCCGGCCACCGGCAAGCTCGATGTCCTCTTCGGAAGCTTCGAGAAGATGGGCCGCAAGCTTGATGATCTTGGCGCGCACGCTTCTCGCCGCAAGCTCGATCGAAGACCCGGCGTTGACCGCGACGCGGCTGGCGAAAGTGCCGACCCCCATCGCGATCATAGCGGTGTCGCCTTCGATAAAATCGACATCCTGCGGGCCGACGCCGAAGACGTCGGCGGCGATCTGGGAAAAGGCGGTGCGGTGACCCTGGCCCTGGCCGGCGGCGCCGGTGATGACGGCGACCCGGCCGCTTTGCATGATCCTCACCGTCCCGCCTTCGAAAGGCCCGAGCCCCGTCGCTTCGACATAATTGCCGATGCCGATGCCGAGGTAGCGGCCCTTCTCGCGCGCGGCCTTTTGGCGGGCCGGAAAGTTGGCGTAGTCGGCGAGCGCCGCCGCCTTGTCCTGGCAAAGGGGGTAGTCGCCGCTGTCGTAGACCATCGGTTTGCCGTCGCGGAAGGTGAGGCCGACGCTATACGGCATGCGCTCGGGGCCGATCAGATTGCGCCGGCGCAACGCGACCGGATCGATGCCGGTCACCTTTGCCGCCTTATCCATCAGGCGTTCCATGGCGAAGACCGCTTGCGGTCGCCCGGCGCCGCGCACCGGCGTCGTCGCCACCTTGTTGGTGAGCACGACCTTGACGTCGAGATGAAAGGCCGGGAGCACATAAGGCCCGGGAGTGGTCGTCGCGGCGATATAAGGGAGGATGATGCCCCACGGGAAATAGGCGCCGTGGTCGCAAAGAAGCAGGCCGCGCAAAGCGAGGATCCGACCCTCGGCGTCGAGCGCGAGTTCCAGGTCCCAATACTGGTCGCGCTCTTGCGTCGTCGCGAGAAAATGCTCGCGCCGGTCCTCCACCCATTTGACCGGCCGGCCGATGGTTCGGGCGCAGGCGGCAATGACCGCCTCCTCGGGATACGCGATCGCTTTGGGGCCGAACCCTCCGCCGACATCGGGCATGATGACGCGCACGCGGTTGGCGTCGCACGCCAGCATCTCCGCGATTTGCGCCTTGCTGGCGTGCGGCGACTGCCCCGCGATCCAGACCGTCAGAGCGTCTTCGACCGGGTCATGGCGGGCAAGGACGGCGCGACATTCGATGGCGTGGCCGCCGCCGCGATTTTGCCAGAGAGAGACGGCCGCCACATGGCGGGCGCGGGCGAATGCCAGGGCGACATCGCCATAAGAGAGAGCAAAGGCGGCGCCGAGATTGTCCGGCAGGTCTGAGTGCGCTTTCGGCGCGCCCGGTTCGAGCGCCTTGCGGCAATCGGCCGAGACCGGCAAAGGCTCGTAGTCGACCGCGATGAGCGCCGCCGCGTCCTCGGCGATGGGACGGCTTTCGGCAAGAACGACGGCGAGGGCTTCCCCGGCATAAGAGACCTCCTCGATCGCCAGAGGGTATTGCGTGCGCTGGTGGCGGATCGCCGCGTTCGGGACCGGCAGAGGCAGACGCTTTTGCCGCATGCTCGCGGGCAGGTCGCGCCAACTGTGGACCGCAAAGACCCCGGGCAAGGCCAGAGCGGGGGAAGGGTCGATCGCGCGGATGCGGGCGTGGGCAAAAGGGCTGCGCAGGAAGGCGGCGTGGAGCATGCCGGAGAGATGGAGGTCGTCGACGAATTGCCCGCGCCCGGTCAGAAGCCTCGGGTCTTCGAGCCTTTTGATGCGCGCGCCGAAATGCTTCATGCCCATGGCTTTCGCCTCCGGGCCTCGTCAATCTTCCAGCGGCACGCCGCGCGTCTCCGGCCCGAACCAGATGGCGAGCGAGCCGATCAGAAATGCCGAGCTTACGGCAAAGGCCGCCATCGGCACCGATCCCATGACGCCCACAAGCTGGCCGGCAACGAACGGCCCGATGCCGGTGGCGGCGCGCGCCGCGTTCCAGGCAAAGCCCTGGCCGCTCGCCCGCACCCTGGTCGGGAACAGCTCGGGCAGATAGGTCGCGAAGTTGCCGAAGCCGCCGATCGCGAAGATGCCGTAAAAGAAGACATAGACGTCGATCGCAACGACGCTCGTCGCGCGGGTGAACATCAGAGCGCTCGTCACGAAGGCCATCGTCGCCGAGATGAAATAGGACGGCCGGCGCCCGATCGCATCCGTCAGCCACATGAGGCTCAGATAGCCGAGGATCGCCCCCAGATTCATCAAGATCGCCATCTGGCTGACCGCGCTTACGCGCGCGGCCGCGCTCGCCCCGGGGCCGAGGAGCTGATTGATCCACACCGGGATCATGGTCGTGCCGCCCCAGCTGCCGATCATCATGGCGAGCGCGATGACGACGCCGACGATCGTGCGGCGCCGCAAAGGCGGCTGGAAGATCGCCGAGAAATGAGCGGCGGCGCGATGTTCGGCGCTCGCTCTCTGGCGCTCGCGCGCCGCGACCCAACGCTGGGGTTCGGTCACGTTCTGGCGGATGAAAAGGGTGACGAGCGCGGGGATCGCGCCGGCGGCGAGAACCCAGCGCCAGCCGTAAGGCCCGAGCGTGAGGTTGACGCCCGCGGCGATGAAATAACCGAAAGAGAACGACATCTGCATGATTTGCAGCGCCTTGGTGCGGCTGCCTTCGGGCCACATCTCGGCGACCAGCGCCGCCCCCGCCGACCATTCGCCGCCGATGCCGATCCCGGCAAGCGCCTGCAGCAGGGCGAGCTGCCAGATGCTTTCTGCAAGCGCGCTCAGCCCGGTAAAGATCGAATAGATGAGGATGGTGATGATCATGGTACGGGCGCGGCCGATGCGGTCGGCGACCACTCCGAAAATGACCCCGCCGATCCCCCATCCAAAGAGCTTGACCGCGATGACGGTGCCGCCGACCGCGGCGATCGCTCCCGGATTATGGGAATGGATCAGTTCGCCGATGCTCGGGAAGATGAGAAGGGTAAAGATGTTCAGATCCATCGAATCGAACATCCAGCCGAGGCACGCCGAAACGAGCGCCAGCCGGTTTGCGGCGGGCCTCAAACCTTCAAGGCTTTCGGTCATGCACTCTCTCCCTTCCCGCGTTGTTGCCGCGCCTTGAGGCGCGTTGCCCAAAGTTTTCTCTTTGCGAGCGCTCGCATCCCTCGCGCCCGCCCGTCATCCTTTGAGAGGGTTTTCTCGCAGGCTCGCCGCGGCGGCGAGCGCCGCATCGACAATCCCCTGATAGCCGGTGCAGCGACAGAGGTTGCCAGAAATCGCCTCTCTCACCTCCGCCTCGTCGGGGTCCGGATGATCGCGCAGGAACTCGACCAGGGTCATCAGCATGCCGGGGGTGCAATAGCCGCACTGCAAGCCGTGATGCTCGCGGAAGGCTGCCTGAAGGGGATGCAGGTTTTCGGGATCGCCGAGCCCCTCGACGGTGGCGATCTCCTTGCCCGCCGCTTGCACCGCGAGCATCAGGCAGGAACGCAGGCTCTGGCCATCGACGAGGACGGTGCAAGCGCCGCAAACGCCATGTTCGCAGCCGACGTGCGTGCCGGTCAGCAACAGCTCGTGGCGCAGGAAATCGGCGAGATTGAGCCGCGTCTCGATCTCCCGCTCGTATTCCTTGCCGTTCACCTTGAGGCGGATCCGCCAGCGGTCAGTCATGGGGTGCACTCCTGGGAGCCTGTCTGGGTAATCCTCATGAGCCGATTTTCGCCGAAACCCTCCGGGACGCGGTGCTCTTGCCCGCCCGAGGGCGCCGCACGCCTTGCAGGCGTCGCACGCCTCGCAGGCGTCGCACGCCTCGCAGGCGTCGCCGCGCTTGCCCGATGGCGCGGCATCGCGCCTCCTACCGGATCGGGCAAAATCGCCGGCGTCGCGGCCATGACGATCACTCAGACAGCCTCCTTGCCCGCGCGCCCGCGCGTTCGAGGGCGCGGTAGGTCAGAATCCGCGCCAGATGCCGCCGGTATTTTGCGCCAACCTGTGCGTCTTCCATCGCTTCGATGCGGGAGGCGGCGATGGCCGCGGCACGGCAGGCTTCGTGACCCGGCGTTTGACCTTTGAGCGCGCTTTCGGCCTCGGCGAGACGGACCGGAATGGGCCCGACGCCGGAGAGCGCGATCGCCGCGCGATCGATCGCGCCCGCCGAGTCGAGCGTCAAGAGAACCCCGCTCGCGACGATGGCGAAATCGCCGCGCCTGCGGGAGAACTCTTCGAAGGCCCAACCGTGCCCTTGAGGCCAGGCGGCAAAGCTGGCGCCGGCGAGGAACTCTCCTTCGCCGAGATCGGGCGTCATAAAGCCTTTGGCGAATTCTCCCATGCTTGTCCGCCGGCTTCCATCGCGGCTTAAAATCTCGAGTTCGGCGTCGTGCAAAAGCGCGATGTTGGCAAGTTCGGCCGAAGGATCGAGATGGCAAAGAGAGCCTCCGAACGTGCCCCGGTTGCGCGTCTGGCGGTGCCCGACCTGGCCGAGCGCTTCGAGGATGATCGGGCTTGCCGCGGCGATTTCGGGGGAGAATTCGAGGTCGCGCTGGCGCGTCATCGCGCCAAGGGCGAGCCTTGGGCCCTCGCGCCGGATATAGGCAAGTTCGCCGACCCCGTTGAGATCGATCAGGTGATCGACCACAACATAACGAAAATTCATCAGCGGCATCAGAGACTGCCCTCCGGCAAGCAGCCGGGAGTTGTCGAGCCGGCCGAGGAGTTCGGCGACTTCCGCCGCGCTTGTCGGATCGTGATAGGTGAAGGGAGCAGGCTTCATGGCGCGCTCCTTGCCGGCGGATTGGCCTTATGCATCCCTTCCCCCCTTGAGCCTCGCGCGCCGCCAGAGGCTTCGCTTCAACCAGGAGAGGAGCGCCCGCCACAAAAAGCCGAAGCCCGAAAGCGCCGGCGGCACGGGAGCTACCCTCGTGGGCGGCGATTGCGAGGCGAGAACCGCTTTCTGCGCGCCGATCTCGTTGCCAAGGTTGCGGGCGAACTCATCGACGAGCTGTTGCGAGAGCGCGGCGATCACCCCGCTCGTGCGGGCATATTGCGCGATCATGCCGGCGATTTGCAAATCGGTCTCGATCGCCACCTTCGACCCGCCCGGTTCGGGCGCAAGGGAGAATGTGGCCCGGGCGGTGGCGCCGCCTCTGCCCTTGGTGTCGTTGCCGCTCGCGCGCAAACGCGCCCTATGGCTGGTCTCGTCGATGCTTTCGAACCGCGCCGTTCCCGCGAATTCGACGAGGACGGGCCCGAGGCGCACGCGCATCTTTCCCTTGAAGCTTTCCTCGTCGAGGATTTCG
>JAJYIC010000041.1 GCA_021790295.1 Pseudomonadota bacterium
AGCGTTCTCGACGGCCATCGCCTCGGCCTGCCGTTTCCCGGGAAGAAGGGCCGGGAGGAAATCGGCCGCGCGCTCGATCTCGTCGGCGCGCGCGATCTGTCCCGGCGCCCTCTCGGCGAAATTTCGGGCGGCGAAAGGCAGCGCCTGCTTTTGGCGCAGGCGCTCATCGGCAAACCGCGCCTTCTGCTTCTCGACGAACCTCTTTTGAACCTCGACCCGCGTCACGAAAACGAAGTCGTGGCGCTTGTCAAATCGCTCCAGCGCGAACTCGGCGTGACCGTGTTGTTCAGCGCCCACGAACTCAACCCTTTGCTCGGCGCCATCGACCGCGTGCTTTACCTGGGGCGGGCAAAGGCCGCGCTCGGAACCGTGGACGAGGTCATCACCGGCCCCGTTCTGTCGCATCTTTTCGGTTCGGAAATCGAGGTGGTGCGGCTCGAAGGCCGGATCTTTGTCATGTCCGGAGGCCACCCGGTCGAACGCGACGCGCACCGCCACGAAAGCGCCGCGGCCTGGCAGGAAGCGCAAAAAGTCCCCGGCGGCCATGCTTGAATACGACTTCATGCGCCATGCTTTCGCGGCCGCGGCCGCGGTCGCGATCGTTGCCGGAACGGTCGGGTATTTCCTCGTCCTGCGCGGCCAGACCTTTGCCGGGCACGCCTTGGCGGATGTCGGTTTTGCCGGGGCGACGGGCGCGGCACTTTTGAGCCTTGCGCCCCTTTGGGGCCTCGTCCTGATGACCCTTGCCGCAGGGGTGGCGATGGGCCTTGCCGGCGACCGCCTGGCGCAAAGGGATGTGGCGACCGGCCTCGTTCTTGCGCTCGCGCTCGGTCTCGGCCTTCTCTTCCTGCATTTCTATACGGCCTATGCGGCGCAGGCGACGACCCTTCTTTTCGGCAATGTTCTCGCCGTCGATCGGGAGACCGTGTGGACGCTTTTCGCTCTCGGCGCGCTTGCGCTTCTCGTCCTCGCCGTCATCTCCCGTCCCCTTCTGTTCGCCAGCCTGCAGCCGCAGCTTGCCGAAGCCAAAGGCGTCTCGCCCCGCCTTTATTCGGTTCTTTTTCTTGCGATCGTTGCCCTGACGACTGCGGAATGCGCGCAGATCGTCGGCGTCCTTCTCGTCTTCGCCCTGATGGTCGGCCCCGCCGCGGCGGCTCAGCAGGTGACGCGAAGGGTGGGAAGCGGCATCGTTCTCTCGGCCCTTCTCGCCCTCTTCGAAGCCTGGCTCGGGATCGCCCTTGCCTATTGGAGCGACTGGCCGAGCAGCTTCTGGATCACCGCCTCGAGCGCGGCGGTCTATCTTCTCGCCGCTCTTCCCCGCTTGTTCGAAAGCCGCCCTTCCCCGGCCGCGTTCTAGCCCCGGGCTAGCCGCGCCGCTCTTGCCACTCGGCGAAAGTGAGGCGGTTCATCTCGAACAGATCGCTCGTGCGCGCATACCAGCCGCGGCCGTGCATGCGGCCGATAAGCCGCATCTTCTCGCTGGCGACATAAAGCTTTTGCGGATCGACGAGATCGTCGCGGATATGAACGTGAATGACGCGCCCGACCTCGAGCGTCGAATGGGGACCGAAGGAAAGGCCGGCGAGCCGCCGGCATTCGAAGCTGACGGGCGAAGCCGCGATGCGCGGAGGGCGCACGGCGAGCGAGGGAACGGATTCGAGAGAGGCCGCTTCCAACTCGCCCATCTCGGGGGGAAAATCGACCGCGCAGATGTTCATCCTCTGCGCCAAAGCCTCATCGACAAGATTGACCACGAATTCGCCCACCTCGCGGATGTTGCGCGCGGTGTCCTTGGTGCCCTCGCCCGCGGGCCCGCCCGCGGTGATGCCGAGAACGACGACCGGCGGATCGGAAGAGACGGCATTGAAAAAGCTGAAAGGGGCGGCGTTGACCCGGCCCTTTTTGTCGACCGTGGTCGTCAAGGCGATGGGCCTCGGCACGACCGTCGAGACGAGGAGCTTATAAGCCTGTTCTCTCGGCATCGAAGCGAGATCGAAATGCATTGTTCCTCCAGGTCGCTCCGGCTGTTGGCCGCAACAGGCGGGCCACGGCATCACTGAGACGCGATGCCGCCCCTCCTTCGAGAGCGCCGCAGCGCCCCTTACCCCGGCATTTTCTCAAAGCGCTGCATCGACCCGCCGAGGGCGACCCAAGGCTGCGCGCTATCGCAATAAATCTCCATCGTCGGCTTCACCCAGCTGGCGTCGTCGAGGGTTCCCGCCTTGATGATCGCCAGATCGGGGATCGTCTCGGCCTCGGAAACGATCGGCGAACCGCATTCCGGGCAAAAGCGCCGCAAAACCCTTTTGCCGCTGTCGCCGTGATCGACATAGTCTTTGAGAGAGCCTTCGAGGGACAACGCCGCTCTAGGGATCGCGACGACGATGCTGAAGGCGCTGCCCGCCTGTTTCTGGCAATTGCGGCAATGGCAGACGCCGGTAAAGGCCGGTT
Organism: Pseudomonadota bacterium; assembly: GCA_021790295.1. Taxonomy (GTDB): domain Bacteria; phylum Pseudomonadota; class Alphaproteobacteria; order ATCC43930; family CGMCC-115725; genus AP-15. The sequence goes on from JAJYIC010000041.1 coordinate 2,452, forward strand.
CGGCGTCGGCCTTGTAGCGCACTTTTCCGCAGAGACACCCGCCGCTCATTTTCATGACTGCATTCCTCCCCTGTACCGGCCGCAAAAGAGAGGCCGCAAATGAGCCTAACGCGAACCCCTATGAGGATCGAGTCGAAACGCGGGGGATGCCGGGGGATCATTGACTTGGAGGCGTCGCCGCCCTAGGTTGCCGCGGCGCTTCAAAGGAAAGCGCGACGACCCCGAGGCGGAAGCCGCCGTTGCGCAATCGCCGCGTGCCGGGGTCGTTCGAGAAAGCGCGGCGGTTTTCGGCAACCGGCATGTTCGACACCCTCTCCACTCGTCTCGGCGATGTCTTCGATCGGCTGCGCCGCCGCGGCGTTCTTTCCGAAAGCGATGTCGCCGCCGCGTTGCGCGAGATCCGGGTTGCCCTTCTCGAAGCCGATGTGGCCCTTCCGGTGGTGCGCGACCTGATCGCGGCGGTGCGGGAAAAGGCGGTCGGCGAAGAGGTTTTGCGCTCCGTAAGCCCGGCGCAGATGGTGGTCAAGATCGTCCACGATCACCTCGTCTCCCTTCTCGGCGGAGGCGAAAGCGGGGCGCGCGCGCAAGGGCTCGATCTCAATGCCGTGCCGCCGGTTGCGATCCTCCTTCTCGGGCTACAAGGCTCGGGCAAGACGACGACGGCGGCAAAGCTCGCCAAAAGATTGAAAGAACGCGAGCGCAAAAAGGTCCTTCTCGCCTCTCTCGACGTGCAAAGGCCGGCCGCGCAACAGCAGCTTGCAACGCTCGGGAAAGAGATCGGCGTCCCCTTTCTGGCGACGAAGCCGGGCGAAAAGCCGGTCGAGATTGCCGAGAGGGCGCTCGCCACAGGGCGCGGCGAAGGCTATGACGCCGTCCTTCTCGACACCGCTGGGCGCGTCCACGTCAACGAAGAGCTGATGCTCGAAGCGGCGGCGGTGCGCGCCGCCGTCAATCCGCACCAGAGCCTGCTCGTCGCCGACGCCATGACCGGCCAGGATGCGGTCAATCTCGCCAAGGCTTTCAGCGAACGGGTCGGCCTTTCGGGGATCATTCTCACCCGCGTCGACGGCGACGCGCGCGGCGGCGCCGCGCTTTCTTTACGCGCGGTGTCGGGGAAGCCGATCCTCTTTCTCGGCACCGGGGAGCGGGTGGATGCGCTCGAGCCGTTCGACGCCGAACGGGTCGCCGGGCGCATTCTCGGCATGGGCGACGTCGTCGGCCTCGTCGAAAAGGCGGCGGAGGCGGTCGAAAAAGAGGATGCCGAAAAGCTCGCAAAAAAGCTCGAAAGCGGGCGTTTCGATCTCGACGATCTTCTCGCGCAATTGCGCCAACTGAAACGCATGGGCGGGATGAGCGGGATGCTCGGGCTTCTCCCCGGGATCGGCAAGATCAAGAAACAGCTTTCCGAAGCCCGTATCGACGAGAACATCCTCAAACGCCAGGAGGCGATCATTGCGTCGATGACGCGCGGCGAGCGCAAAAACCCGAAGCTTTTGAACGGTTCGCGGCGGCGGCGCATCGCGTCCGGCTCGGGCACTTCGGTGCCCGAAGTCAACCGCCTCATGAAGCAGTATCAGGACATGGCCCAGGCGATGAAGCAGATGCAAAAGCTGGGGCCCAAAGGATTGGCGCGTCACGGGCTTTTGGGGCTTATCCCCGGGGCCGCGGCGCGCCGCTGAGAACGAGGGAAAAGGATGTCGGTCAGAATCCGCTTGGCGCGCGGCGGGGCGAAAAAGCGCCCCTTCTACTCCATCGTCATCGCCGATTCGAGAAGCCCGCGCGACGGCCGCTTTATCGAAAAGGTCGGCACCTACAACCCGATGCTCGAACGCTCCGAGAGCGGGCGCGTCACTCTCAATGAGGAGCGGGTACGCTATTGGCTCGGCGTCGGCGCTTTGCCGAGCGACAGGGTGGCGCGGTTTCTCGGCGAGGCCGGGATCATCGACAAGCGGCCGGTGCCGAACCAGCCGCAAAAGTCGCAGCCGAAAGCGAAGGCGCAGGAACGCGCAAAGACGGCGAAGGCCGAAGCCGGCTCTTCCTGATCGGGTGACAGAAGGACGGATCCTCCTCGGCCTCGTCCTTGCGCCTTTCGGCGTCAAAGGGGCCCTGCGCATCAGAAGCTTTACGGCCGAACCCAAAGACATCGCCGGTTACGGCCCGCTCTTCGACGAGAGCGGAGAAAGGCGTTTCGAAATCGCCCTTTTGGGCGAAAGGAAAGGGGTCGTCCGCGCGCGTCTTTCGGGAGTCGAGGATCGCGACGCCGCCCTCGCCCTCACAGGGGAAAAACTTTATCTTCCGCGCAGCGCCTTGCCGCAAACCAAGGGCGAGGAATATTACCATGCCGATCTCCTCGGCCTTGCGGCGGAACTCGGCGACGGCAGAACGCTCGGCCGCGTTTCGGCGGTTTACGATTTTGGCGCGGGCGCCCTCATCGAAGTTTCGCGCGGTGGAAAGGCGCCTCTCCTCGTCCCGTTTACCCGCGCCGTCGTTCCCCTCGTCGATCTCGAAAGGGGGCGGCTCGTTGTCGACCCGCCGCCCGGCCTTCTCGCCGAGGAAAAGGCGGAGGAAAAGCCGGCATGATCTGGTGCGCCAGCGTTTTCACCCTCTTTCCCGAGATGCTTCCGGGGCCGCTTGCCCATTCCCTTGCCGGCAAGGCGATGAAAGCCGGTCTGTGGCGGCTCGAAACGGTGGACATCCGCGATTTTGCGCGCGATAAACACCGTTCCGTCGACGACGCCCCTTTTGGCGGCGGTCCGGGGATGGTGATGCGTCCTGATGTTCTCGACGCGGCGATCGCCGCAACGGGCGGGGTCGGCCCGCTCGTTCATTTGTCCCCGCGCGGCCGGCGCCTCGATCAGGAGCGGGTGTGCGAGCTTGCGGCCTTGCCGGGAATAAGGCTCGTCTGCGGCCGCTTCGAGGGGATCGACGAGAGGGTCATCGAGGCGCGGGCAATGGCGGAAATATCGCTCGGCGATTTCGTGCTTTCGGGCGGCGAGGCCGCGGCGATCGCCGTGATCGACGCGTGCGTGCGCCTTCTTCCCGGGGTGGTCGGTTCGGCCGAAGCGCTATCGGAAGAAAGCTTTGCCAAAGGCCTTATCGAATACCCCCAATATACAAGGCCGCGGCAATGGCAGGGCCGCGCCGTGCCGGAGATCCTGCTTTCGGGCGACCACGCCCGCATCCGCGATTGGCGCCGGGCCGAGGCGGAAAGGTTGACGCGGGAAAGACGCCCCGATCTCTGGGCGCGCTACCGCCCCTCGGAGGCCGCGGCCCCCGAGACCAATGACCAGACCATAGAGACAATCAAAAGTATCGACGAGGTGAAGCGATGAATCTTTTGCAACAGATCGGGCAGGAGGAGGTGGAAAGGCTCCTCGCTCTGCGCCCGGTGCCGGATTTCTCACCGGGAGACACCGTCAAGGTTTCGATCAAGGTGGTCGAAGGCGAGCGCGAACGCATCCAGGCTTTCGAAGGGGTGTGCATCGCGCGCAAGAACGCCGGCATTAATTCGAGCTTCACCTTGCGCAAGATTTCCTACGGCGAAGGGGTGGAACGGGTCTTTCCTCTCTATTCGCCGAGCATCGCCGCGCTCGAGGTTTTAAGGCGCGGGACCGTCCGCCGGGCGAAGCTTTATTACCTGCGCGGGCGCACCGGCAAGCGCGCGCGCATCACCGAGCGCGCACGCGAGACGCAACGCCCGGCGAATGCGCCGTCGCCCGCGCCCGGAAGCGAAAACGCCTCCTCATAGAGAGAGACAGAAATGGCACAGCCGCGCACCCTTTTCGACAAGATCTGGCAGAGCCACCTCGTCTCCGAGCAGGATGACGGAACCTGCCTCATTTATATCGACATGCACCTTGTTCACGAGGTCACGAGCCCGCAAGCCTTCGAAGGGCTGCGCCTCGCGGGAAGGAGGGTGCGGCGCCCGGACGCGACCATTGCCGTCGCCGACCACAACGTGCCGACAAGCGACAGAAGCCGCGGCATCGACGACCCGGAGTCGCGCCTTCAGGTCGATACGCTCGAAGAGAATGTGCGCGCCTTCAAGATCCCTTATTTCCCCGTCACCGACATCCGCCAAGGCATCGTCCACATCATCGGGCCGGAACAAGGCCTTTCCCAACCCGGCATGACGATCGTCTGCGGCGACAGCCACACCGCGACGCACGGGGCGATGGGGGCGCTTGCTTTCGGCATCGGCACTTCCGAAGTCGAGCATGTCCTCGCCACCCAGACCCTCCTCCAAAGGCGGCCGAAAAACATGCGCGTCGCCGTCGAAGGGAGCTTGCCGTTCGGGGTTTCGGCGAAAGACGTGATCCTCGCGATCATCGCCAAGATCGGCACCGCAGGCGGCACGGGCCATGTCATCGAATATGCCGGAAGCGCGATCCGCGGCCTTTCCATGGAAGGGCGCATGACGCTGTGCAACATGACGATCGAGGCCGGCGCGAGAGCGGGGCTCGTCGCCCCGGACGAGACCACTTTCGCTTATCTCAAAGGCCGGCCTTACGCGCCCAAAGGCGCGAGCCTCGAAAAGGCCTTCGCCTATTGGCGCACACTCCCTTCCGATCGCGGGGTCTTTTACGACCGCGAAGTTTCGATCGAAGCCAGCGCCATCGCCCCTCACGTCACCTGGGGGACGAGCCCGCAGGACGCGCTCCCGATCACCGGCCGGGTTCCCGACCCCGCGTTGGAAAAGGACCCGTCGAGGCGCGCGGCGATGGAGCGCTCGCTGCAATACATGGCCTTGAAACCCAACACCCCTCTCGTCGAAGTGGCGGTCGAGCGGGTGTTTATCGGCTCCTGCACCAACAGCCGCATCGAGGACCTGCGCGCCGCCGCGGCGGTCGCCAAAGGCCGGCGCGTCGCCAAAGGCGTTCGCGCCCTCGTCGTTCCGGGCTCGGGCCTCGTCAAACGGCAGGCCGAAGAGGAAGGGCTCGATCGCATCTTTCTCGAAGCCGGCTTCGAATGGCGCGAGCCCGGCTGTTCCAACTGCATGTCGATGAACGCCGACCGGGCGGAACACGCAGAACGCATCGCCTCCACTTCGAACCGCAATTTCGAAGGCCGCCAAGGCAAGAACGCCAAGACCCACCTGATGGGCCCGGCGATGGCCGCCGCCGCCGCCGTCACCGGACATATCGCCGACGTGCGGGAGCTTTCCTGAGAGAAAAAAGCCGGCGGTGACGGTCTCACCCTTGCTTCATGGAACGGAACGACAATGGAAAAATTCACCACCTTGACCGGCGTTGCCGCGCCTTTGCCGATGGTCAATATCGACACCGACAAGATCTTCCCAGCCGTCTACTTGAAGACGATCAAGCGGACGGGCCTTTCGAAGCATTTGTTCGAAGAGATCCGCTTCCGCCCCGACGGTTCGGAAAACCCCGATTTCGTCCTCAACCAGAAGCCGTATCGGAACGCGAAGATCCTCGTCGGCGGCGAGAATTTCGGCTGCGGCTCGAGCCGCGAGCATGCGCCTTGGGCGCTTCTCGATTACGGCATACGCGCCGTCATTGCCCCTTCCTTTGCCGACATCTTTTACAACAACTGCTTCAAGAACGGGCTTCTGCCGATCACCTTGCCGCAAAGCGAGGTCGATCTCCTGCTCGAAGATGCAAAGAAAGGCGCAAACGCCATTCTGACGATCGATCTCGAAAAGGGGACGATCACGCGCCCTGACGGAGGGACGCTTTCTTTTACCATCGACCCTTTCCGCAAGCATTGCCTTCTCGAAGGTCTCGACGACATCGGCCTCACCGAGAAACAGGCCGGGGCGATCTCCGCCTTCGAAGAGGAAACGCGCCGCTCCCGCCCCTGGCTGTTCAATATCACTGAGGGGGCCTCGTGATGGCCTCGGGTCGCCCCTCGAACCGCAAGGTTCTCCTCCTTCCGGGCGACGGGATCGGCCCGGAGATCATGGGCGAGGTCTTGCGCATCGTCGATTTTTTCGAGACCCGAAACCTCGCCCGTTTCGAAGTGAGCGAAGACCTTGTCGGCGGCGCCGCATTCGACAAGTTCGGGGTTCCTCTCACGCAAGAGACGCTCGAGCGGGCTCTCGAAAGCGACGCCGTGCTGTTCGGTTCGGTCGGAGGGCCGAAATGGGAGGCGCTCCCTTTCGCCTTGCGCCCCGAACGCGGGCTTTTGCGCCTGCGCAAAGAGTTGGACCTTTTTGCCAATCTCCGCCCCGCGGTCGTTTTCGAGGCCCTCGCCGATGCGTCGAGCCTCAAACATGATCTTGTCGCCGGGCTCGATCTTTTGATCGTGCGCGAATTGACGGGAGGGGTTTATTTCGGCGAGCCGCGAGGAATAGAAACCCTCGCCGACGGCAGCCGCCGCGGGATCAATACCGAAGTCTATAGCGACTCCGAGATCGAAAGGGTGGTGCGCGTCGGTTTCGAATTGGCGCGCAGGCGCAGCGGCCGCCTCACCGAAGTCGACAAGGCGAATGTGATGGAATCGGGCGGGCTTTGGCGCGAAGTCGCCGAACGCGTTCACGCCGATTACCCGGAGGTTGCGCTTTCCTTCATGTATGCCGACAATTGCGCGATGCAGCTCGTGCGCGCGCCAAAGCAGTTCGACGTGATCGTCACCAGCAATCTTTTCGGCGACATTCTTTCCGATTGCGCGGCGATGCTGACGGGCTCTCTCGGCATGTTGCCTTCGGCCTCTCTCGGCGCGCCCGATCGTTCCGGGCGGCGCAAGGCGCTTTACGAGCCGGTCCACGGCAGCGCTCCCGACATCGCCGGCAAGGGTCTCGCCAACCCTTTGGCCGCAATACTGTCTTTTGCCATGATGCTGCGCTATTCTTTCGACATGGACGAGGAAGCGGGTCTCGTCGAAAGGGCGGTCAAAGGCGCGCTCGAAAAAGGCGCGCGCACCGCCGATATCGGCGCGCCCCAAAGGGCTTCGCTTGCGACTCGGGCGATGGGCGAGGCGGTTCTTTCGGAACTCAGAAAGGCGGCGTGAGCAAAGCGCGCAACGCGGCGGAAGCGCTCGTCTCGGCGCACCGCCTCGTCGTCAAGGTCGGCTCCTCCCTTCTCGTCGCCGAACGCGGCGAGATCCGTCGCGGCTGGCTCGAAGCCTTGGCCGAAGACGTTGCCCGCTGCCGCGCGCGCGGGCAGGAAGTGATCCTCGTCTCCTCGGGCGCCGTCGCCATCGGCCGGCGCCATCTCGGGCTTTTCGGGAGGAGGCTGCGGCTCGAGGAAAAGCAGGCGGCGGCCGCCACCGGCCAGATCCGCCTCGCCCACGCCTATCAGGAGACTTTGGCCCGTCACGCGATCACCGTCGCCCAGATCCTTTTGACCCCGGAAGACACCGAAGAACGCCGGCGCCATTTGAACGCGCGGGCCACCTTTGCCCAGCTTCTCTCTTTTGGCGCGGTCCCCGTCGTCAACGAAAACGACACGGTCGCCACGGCCGAGATCCGTTTCGGCGACAACGACCGCCTCGCCGCTCGCGTGGCGCAGATGATGAGCGCCGACATGCTGGTTCTTCTCTCGGATATCGACGGTCTTTACACCGCCGATCCGCGCAAGGACAAAAGCGCGCGCCACCTCCCTCTCTTGCGCGAGATCGGGCCCGAGATCGAAGCCATGGCGGGCGCGGCCGGACCCGGTTACAGCTCGGGCGGGATGGTGACAAAACTCGCCGCCGGACGCATCGCCCTTGCCGCAGGCTGCCGCATGGTGATCGCCGAAGGCAATCCGAAAGGCGCCTTGACGCCTCTCGCGGCGATCGAGGCGGGGGCAAGGGCGACCCTTTTCCTGCCTCGCGGTGAACCCTCTTCGGCGCGCAAGGCGTGGATCGCCGGCGCCCTCAATCCTTCGGGCACGGTGGTCGTCGACGAAGGGGCGCTATTCGCCTTGCGCCGCGGCAAAAGCCTTCTCCCCGCCGGGGTGGTCGCGGTCGAAGGCGATTTCGAGCGCGGCGATGCGATCCTGGTGCGCGCGCTTTCGGGAGCCGAAGCCGGGCGCGGCCTTTCGGCCTATTCGAGCGGCGACGTCCGCCGCATCGCCGGACACAAGAGTGGTGAAATCGCCGCCATCCTCGGCTACCGTGGACGCGACGAGATCATCCATCGCGACGATCTCGCGGTGACGCAAACGGGGTGAGGAGCATGAGCGCCTTGCGCGAGCCTCTCGCGCCTTCTTCCGATCTGGCCTTGGCGATGGCCGAAATCGGCCGGCGCGCCCGCGCCGCGGCCGCTCTTCTGGCGCTCGCGCCGGGGGAAAAGAAGGACGCGGCGCTTTTGGCGGCGGCGCGCGCGATCCGCGCAAGAGCCGCGGAAATCCTCGCCGCAAACCGGGAGGATCTGATCGAAGCCGAAAGGAAAGGCCTTGCCCCCGCGCTGGCCGAGCGCCTTCTTCTCGATGAGGGAAGGCTCGAAGCGATGGCGCAGGGGCTCGAAGAGATCGCCCGCCTTCCCGACCCCGTCGGCCGTTCCCTCGCCTCCACGACGCGCCCCAACGGGCTCAGGATCGAAAAGGTCTCGGTTCCTTTGGGCGTCATCGGCATCATCTACGAGAGCCGCCCGAACGTCGCCGCCGACGCTGGCGGGCTCGCCCTCAAAGCCGGAAACGCCGCGATCCTCAGAGGGGGTTCGGAAAGCTTTTATTCCTCGCGCGCGATCCTTGCCGCTTTCGGCGAAGGGCTCAAAGCCGCAGGCCTGCCCGAAGCGGCGATCCAGATCGTTCCGACCCGTGAACGCGAGGCCGTCGGGATCATGCTCGCCATGACCGAGTGGATCGACGTGATCGTCCCGCGCGGCGGAAAATCCTTGATCGAACGGGTCGAACGCGAAGCGCGCATCCCCGTCCTCGCGCATCTCGAAGGGCTTTGCCACACCTATATCGACCGCGCCGCAGACCCCGAAAAAGCTCTGGCGATCACCGTCAACGCCAAGATGCGCCGGGTCTCGATCTGCGGCGCCACCGAAACCCTTCTCGTCGACCGCGCCGTCGCCGCCCGGCAACTGCCGGCGATCCTCGCCGAGTTGCGCGCGCGGGGGTGCGAACTGCGCGGCGACGAGGAGACCCGCGCCCTCGACCCCGCCGTCCTGCCGGCGAGCGAAGAGGATTGGCGCACCGAATATCTCGACGCGATCCTTTCGGTTCGCATCGTCGCTGGCCTCGACCAGGCGATCGCCCATATCAATCACTATGGATCGCATCATACGGACGCCATCGTGACCGAGGACAAGGAAAGCGCGGAGCATTTCTTGCGCGAGGTCGACAGCGCCATCGTCCTCGTCAACGCCTCGACCCAATTCGCCGACGGCGGCGAAT
>JAJYIC010000042.1 GCA_021790295.1 Pseudomonadota bacterium
GAGGAGGAAGGGGGCCTTGAAGATTCTCGTCATCGAAGACGATCGGGAGACGGCGGAATACCTCGCCGCGGGCCTTTCCGAAGAAGGCCAACTCGTCGCCTCGGCGGCCTGCGGGGACGAAGGCCTTTACCGCGCCGCCGCCGAGAATTTCGATCTTCTGATCGTCGATCGCATGCTCCCCGGCCTCGATGGACTGGCCCTCGTCAAGACCTTGCGCGGGGCGGGCAATCGGACGCCGGTGCTGTTTCTGACGGCGCTCGGCGGGGTCGATGACCGGGTCACGGGGCTCAACGCGGGGGGCGACGATTATCTCGTCAAACCCTTCGCCTTTAGCGAACTTTGCGCCCGCGTCGCCGCTCTTGGCCGGCGCCCGGCGGCAAGCGCCGTCGAAACCGGTTTCCGCGTCGCCGATCTCGAACTCGATCTCATATCGCGCAGCGTCCAGAGAGCCGGCTCCCCGATCGAACTGCAACCGCGCGAGTTCCGCCTTCTCGAATATCTGATGCGCCACGAGGGGCAGGTGGTGACGCGCACCATGCTTCTCGAAAACGTGTGGGATTTTCATTTCGATCCGCGCACCAACGTGGTCGAAACCCATATCAGCCGCCTGCGCGCCAAGATCGGCAAAGGCGTTGCGGCCGAACTCATCCACACCGTGCGCGGGGCCGGATACTGTCTTCGTGCCCCTTCCTAGCCCATGCCCAGTGTGAGAAATGCGGGCTAAAATCTTCCGCACCTCGAGCTTCCGCCTGACCCTTTCCTACGTCGCGCTTTTCAGCGCCTCGGTTCTCGTTCTTTTCGCGGTCATCTACTGGTCGGCGGCGTTTTACATGACGCGCCAGATCGACGCCGCGATCGGCAGCGACCTCGACGAACTCAAAGAGGGCTTTTCCGGCGGCGGGCTCAAAGCGGTTGCCGCCCTCATCGACGAGAGGGTCAAGGAGATGCCCTCGGGACCGATGTTCTATCTTCTCGAAAGCCGCTCCGGCCGGGTGATGGCGGGAAATCTCGGGCCGCTCCCGGCAAAAGCGGCGGTGTTCGATCTCGACCATCCGCCTCTTTTGGCGCCTTTCCCGCGCGGCCGGCGCCGCGGCCCCGAAACCCTGCGCGTTCACGGCCTTTTCTTCCCGCAGGGCGCCTATCTCCTCGTCGCCGCCGACGCCGACCCTCTCGACGAGATGCGGGAACTCATCCTGACGGTTTTCGGCTGGAGCGCCCTTTTGACCCTCCTTCTCGCTTTTGGCGGCGGCCTTCTCATCAGCGGGCGGCTGTTGTCGCGGGTCGAGGCGATCGGCCGCGCCGCGGGCGAGATCATGGCCGGAAACCTTTCCCGCCGGATCCCGACGCGGGAGACGGGCGACGAATTCGACCGTCTCGCGGCAAGCCTCAACGGCATGCTCGAACGGATCGAAAGCCTGATCGAGGCGATGCGCCAGATCTCGAACGATATCGCCCATGATTTGCGCACGCCTTTGACGCGCTTGCGGCAAAGCCTCGAAAGGGCGCAACTCAAAGCGCAAACGGTCGAGGAACTGCGCGCCGCCGTCGATCGCTCGATCGCCGAAGCCGATGACCTCCTCGCCACCTTCGGCGCGCTGTTGCGCATCGCTCAAATCGAAAGCGGAACCCCGAAATCGGGTTTTGCCGGGCTCGATCTGTCCGAGGTTTTGCGCACCGTTTGCGAGGTTTATCAGCCGATGGCGGAAGAGAAAGGGCAAAGCCTCGTCGCCGCGATCGACGGCGGGCTTCGGGTCGAAGGCGATCGCGATCTCTTGACCCAAATGGTCGCCAATCTCGTCGAAAACGCGCTTCGCCACTGCCCTGGCGGGGCGGCGATACGGCTTTCAGCCAAAGGCGGCGAAAAGGAGATCGAGGTGGTTTTGAGCGATACCGGGCCCGGCATCCCCGCGGCCGAGCGGGAAGCCGTCTTCCGCCGCTTTTGCCGGCTCGAAAGAAGCCGTTCGACGGCCGGGAGCGGGCTTGGCCTTGCCCTTGTCGCGGCGATCGCCGCTCTTCACGGGATCGCGATCGAACTGGCGGACAACGACCCGGGCTTGCGCGTTCTTTTGCGTTTCCGGTACAAAGGAACCGAACGCTGAAGGGCCGCGCGCCCGCCCGTCTCTGCCTTCTTCAAAGCCTTTCGTTGAGCGCCCCTCGCGGCTCTCCGATTTCGAGAAGCCTGCCCAAGGCGCGCCGCGGCCGCACCAGGTCTTCGAGGGTGTACCGGTCGAGCGTTGCGAGAAAGGCGTCCGTCGCCTCGCGCAAGGCGCCGCGCAGGATGCAGCCTTTCTCGATGCGGCAATAGCCCTCTTCGCCCTGGAGGCAGCCGAGCACGCCCAGTTCCTCTTCCATGTCGCGCACCACCGCGCCGACATTGATCTCCTGCGCCTTCGGCGCCAGGCGAAGCCCCCCGTACTTGCCGCGGATCGTCCGCAGATATCCCTTCTGGCCGAGGCGATGGACCACCTTCATGACATGGCCTTTGGAAATCGCGAACTGATCGACGATCTCGGCGATGGTGGCGAGCGCTTCCCCTTTGATCGCGACGTACATCAGCACGCGAAGCGCGTAATCGGTATGGAGCGTGAGCCGCATCGCGATCCCTCCCTTTTTCAGCGCCAGCGCGACAGGACGAAGATGGTCCCGGCCGATGAAGAAAAGCCGGCGCGCGCCCGGATCAATCGGCCCTCACGCGGCTTCTTTGCGGGTGATGAGAACCTTCCAGGCGGCCGGTCCTTTTTCGAGATATTCCCATCCGAACCGGCCCGGCTGTTCGGCCTCGAACTGATAATAGAGAGGCTTCGGGTCATGATCGTTGACGAGGATAAGCGATTCCCCCGAACCGAGTCGTGCGCAGCGATCGAAAATGAGGGTGTGCCTTTGCGCCGGCGGCAAGTCGCGCACGTCGAGTTGGCGGGCTTCGGTCATGACGGTCTCCTTTTGCTGAAGGGTAAGGGGGCGGGTGAGAGCGTGCAGAAGGCGGTTCAGTTTTTCGGCTTCGTCGGGCCTTTTGCGGCGCAGGCAAGACCAGGCCGCGGCGGCAAGGCGGCAGGCGTGATCGGCCTCCCCGTGCTCTGCCAAAGCCTTCAACGCGCCGATCAGGTGGCGGTTGAGCAAAGGGAGGGGATCAGAGCCTTCGCCGGCGTCCAATTCGGAACTGATGAGGCTCGCGTTCATAGGGTCTCGTTTCGTCTTTCAAGGGGCGACGCCGAAGTGAGCCTTCGCCTCTTCGCTCATCAGTTCAGGCGACCAAGGCGGGCGCCAGGTCATGACCACCTCGACCGTGCCTATGCCGGGCACGCAAAGGGCGGCGTTTTCGACCGCCTCGCGGATGAAGTCCGTAGCGGGGCAGCCCGGCGTCGTCGTCGTCAGAACGATGCGGGCGCGGCCCTCTTCGACGGCGAGTTCATAGACAAAGCCGAGATCGAGGATGTTGAAGCCGAGTTCGGGATCGATCACGGCTTTGAGCGCTTCCCTCACGCTTTCGAGCATCCCTTCGCTCATGGCGCCTCTCCTCCTGCGAGGCTTCGACGGACGGTCGTCGAAAAGCCGTCCGGGCGGGCTTCCCCTTCGAAAAAATATTTCCTCCGGGCGAGTTCGAGATGGAGGAAAAGGGGTTCGCGGTCGGTCAATACCTCGACCGTTTCGCCGGCGGCGAGCGCTTCGACCGCTTCGAGCGCTTGGCGCAAAGGCTCGGGCGGATCGAGGGTGCGCAGATCGAGGCGCCGCAAAGGACAGATTTCGCCGCTCATCATTTTCCTGCCTCGCTTGACTACGCCGCGCCCCTCGCCAAAGGCGTAAAGAGAACCTCCCAATCGCCGCCGCCGATCGCGCTTTCGCTGTGGCCAAAGCCGCGCCCCTCCATCACCGCGAAAAGAGGAACGGGTTTGAAAGTGGCGAGAAGCCTCAAGCCTTGGCCGGGAGAAAGTCCGTCGACGGCCTTCATGATGGCCGAAAAAGGCTCGCCTCCGGCCTTCAAGATATCGCGCACGTCAAGGGTTAGAGGGGTGGGGGCGTTCATCCGTCATGCTCCTTCTTTTGCCGTCATGCGGTCGAAGAAAAGCGCGGGCCCCCTTGGGCCGCCGCAGGCGCGGCGAGCATTTCGGGGCCCTCGGGCAAACCGCGCCGCACGAGCCAGAGCGCGCGCAGGATCATCACCGTCGCCAGAAGCTGCCCCGCGACCGCAAAACGCCAGACGAGAGGAAAGCCGAGCGCGGCAAAGCCCGCGGCCGCGGCGACGGAAGCGAAATAAAGGATGAACCACGGCCTGTCGCGGCTTTCATCGACCAGGTCCTGAACCCGCGGCACCGGGCGCTTGCCGAGAACGGGGCCGTAGCGTTGCAGCCAGGTGAGAAAGGGGACGATCTTATAAAGCTGGCTCAAACCGAGGCCCGAAAGCCAGCCGAAGAGGAACAGATATGCGAGAGCGCCGAGAAGGCGCTCGTCGAAGCCGAAAAGAGAAAAGAGAAGAGCGCAGAGGAGCGCGATCGCGAGAAAAGCGAGAGAGGCGATCGCCATCAAGGCGTTGAGTTCGAGCTTTTGCCGCCGCCTTGCGCGGTAAAGCCGCGCCATGTCGAACAGATAAAGGGCAAAGCCGAAACCGGTGACGATGAGGGCGGCTGCCGTCGCCGCGCCCGGAACGGGGGCGCCGAGGGCCGCAAGAAACGCCAAAAGCCAGGCCGCCCAGAGGCCGCCCGCGCTCGCGAGGAGAACGGCATTGCCGAGAGCGCCCCTTTCTTCGGGCGCAAGGGTGAACATGCTGAGGAGGCGATAGCTGACCCCCATCGCCGTCAGGGTGAACCAGCCGAAAAGCCCGGCAAGAAGATGAAGCTTCAGTCCTTCGCCAAAAATCGCGGGCGAGGGAAAAAAGCGCGGCGCGGCAAAAGCAAGGCCGAGGGTGATCCCCAAACCCAGCGCAGCAAAGAGAAAAAGGAGGCCGCAAAAGAGAAAGCGCGCCGACAACGAAAGCGGCCGAGCCTGCCACAAAAGACGCGCAAAGTCGGCGGCGGCAATCGCCGCGCCGCAAAAAACGAGGCCTCCTCCGAGCGGAAGAAAGAGGAGCGCCGCGGCCGGCAAATCCCCGCCCAAAGCGAGAAACCCGGCCTCCATCGCGGCCAGGCCGAAAAGGATCGCGAGAAGGGAAAAAAGAGCGGAAACGCCGGCCGCCTTCCCCTTTCCCGTGATCACCGGCACGAACTGGTGAAGCGCCCCCAGCATCAGGACCGAAAGCCAGCCGAGGGTGAGGAGGTGGACCGTGACGAGTGTCCCGGCCGCAAAAAGAGGACGCAGCGGAAAGGCAAAACCCAGCGCCATCAGAATTTGCGCCAGGATAAAGGCGCCGAGAGCGGCACCGAAATGGAGCATCGTCCAGCGCGATAGTGCCGAACCGAACACGGGACCCCGACCCTCCTCAGCCTTTCATCCCGGCGGGATAGCATACAGTTTAAGATATATCCAATATATTCCTTAAAAGCACGTGTCAACTCGTCGCAGGCCCGCAGGGGAAGGCGAGGCGACCCTTTGCCGAAGCGCGGCCGCTTGCGGAACAGACGGGGAACATTGTTCCTCCGCCGCAGAAGACACAGAGCCCGCTTTTGATCTATACCACCTGCGGCAAAGGCTTCTCTGCAGCCTTCTAGAGGAGCGCAAGAGGATGGCGGCGCAACAGGCGGGAAAAGAGGGCCTTTCGCGGGCCAAGGGGCTTCTCGGTTCGGCCGTGCTGGCAATCTGGTGCGACATCGACCCCGAAAACGAGGCCGAATTCAACGACTGGTACACCCACCAGCATCTCCCCGAACGGGTCGGCGTCGCGGGTTTTCTGCGCGGCCGCCGTTGGGCCGCCGAAGCGGGCGCCGGTTCCGCGACGGCGCCGCGGTATTTCACCCTTTACGAGGTCGAGCGTTTGCAAACTCTTTCCTCGGCCCCTTATCTCCAACGCCTCGACTCTCCGACCGATTGGACCCGGCGCACTTTGCCGTGGTTCAGAAACCAGAGCCGCACCGCCTGCAGGATCAGCGCGAGCCTTGGCCAAGGGATCGGCGGCTATGCCGCCACGGTCGAATTCGCTCCCGCCGATGGCGCGGCCGAAAGGCTCAAAGCCTGGATCATTTCTTCGGCCATGGCGAAGGCGCTCGAGCATCCCGAGATGGTCGGGGTCCACCTTTGCGAAGCCGACGAAACCGTCACCCGGGCGAAGGAAAAGACCGCCGAAGGGAAGGTGCCGGGCGGAGGGGCCGGAGGGGCGCTCGTGCGCTCTTTTCTTCTCGCCGAAGCGACGGGGCAGGCGGGGTTGGAGGCCTTTTGCAAAGAGCTTTGCGGCCCTTTGGGGCTTGCGGCGCATGGCGCCGAAAGCGATCTTCGCGCCACTTTCTACCGGCTTCTCGTCAGCCTTTCGCGCTAAAGAAAAGCCGCACCACCCCTCACTGCGGCGAAAGACGCGCCTCTCCCGCCTTCTCGGAGCCGGCCTTCAACCGCGATGACCGCGGCCGTAACGGGCGAAAAGCGCGTTGAATTCGCCGACCGCCCTCTGCGGGCCCGCGGGATGGTTCCACACGGCGCCGATGACGGCGAGGAAATCGGCGCCGGCGTCCAGTAGAGGCCCGCAATTCTCCGCCGTGATGCCGCCGATGGCGCAGCAGGGTACGATCGTCGTTTCCGACCACCAGGCGATGATCTCGGGGTCGGCGCGGTGTTTTGCGGCCTTGGTCGCGGTCGGGAAAAAGGCGCCGAAGGCGACGTAGTCGGCTCCCGCCTCGGCGGCGCCGATCGCGCGCTCGCGGCTCGAGCCGCAAGTGACGCCGACGATCCGCCGCGGCCCGAGGAGCCTTCGCGCCTCTTCGTAAGAGGCGTCCTCTTCGCCGACATGAACGCCGTCGCAATCGAGTTCGGCGGCCAGATCAGGCCGGTCGTTGAGGATGAAGGCGATCCCGCGATCCTGTGCGATCGGTTTCAGGATGCGCGCCGCGCGGCGGATCGTCCCGTCGTCCACATCCTTGAGGCGCAACTGCAAAGCGGCGACGTCGCCCCCGGCAAGCGCCGTTTCCAGATCCTTTGCAAAAGCGTCCGGAGCGAAAGCCGGCGGGGTCAAAAGGTAGAGCCGGGTCGAAGCCCGGCTCTCGTCCGGGGCAGGGATCACCCTTTACCCAGATAGATGTCGACGATCCGGCCGAGCATGTCGAGGGCTTCGGCGCGCGGGCGCTGGAAGGTGTTGCGGCCGATGATCGAACCGGTTCCGCCGCCGTCGCGGATCGCCTTCACCTCGTTCAGGATGCCGTCCAGGTCCTTGGCCTCGCCGCCCGAAAAGACGACGAGCCGGCGGCCGTTGAAAGCCGATTGCACGACATGGCGTATGCGCGCGGAAAGGGTCGAGACGTCGATCCTTTGCTTTTCGTAAACGGCCTTTGCCGCGGCAAGCTCGATATGGGCGCTCGGCGGTTTTACCTTGATGATGTGGGCCCCGAGCTGGGCGGCGAGATGGGCGGCATAAGCGACGACGTCGATCGCCGTTTCGCCTTCCTTCGAAAGCGCCCCGCCGCGCGGATAAGACCAGACGACGACGGCAAGCCCCACCGCCTTTGCCTCGCGCGCGAGTTCGGCGATCTCTTCCATCATCCCATAGGCGGAATCGGAACCGGGATAGATGGTAAAGCCGACCGCGGCGCAGCCGAGGCGAAGCGCGTCTTCGACCCCGGCCGTCACCGCCTGGGTCGCCGCCTCCTTGTCGCGCGACAGGCTGTTGGCGCTGTTGAGTTTCAAAATGGTCGGCAGCGCCCCCGCGTAAGAGGCCGCTCCGGCCTCGATAAAACCGAGCGGGGCGGCATAGGCCGAAAGCCCCGCGTCGAGGGCGAGCTTATAATGATAATGCGGGTCGTAGGCGTCGGGGTTGGGGGCAAAGCTGCGCGCAGGCCCGTGCTCGTTTCCCTGATCGACGGGGAGGATGAGAAGCCGCCCGGTGCCGCCGAGCCGGCCTTGCATGAGGATGCGGGCGAGGTTGGCCTTGGTCCCGGGATTGTCGCTTTCGTAATGGCTGAGGATGCGTTTGACGGCCTCGGAGAGATGCATCGGCCACTCCTTGTGCTTAAGGCTCGTTGCTTAAGGCTCGTTGCTTAAGGCTCGCGTTTCCTCATTTCTAGCACGAGCGCCCGCTCGCGGCGAGGACCACGGCGCAAAGCTGCTCGGCCTCTTCGGCTGTCGCGAAAAAATCGCCTTCGAGGTCGAGCGCCGCGGAAGGGCGCTGCCGCAAAAAGGCGACGCCATGTAGCCGGGCGATATCGGCAAGGCGCGCCGCCACGTCTTCGCGCCCGGTGAAGACCACGCCCGAAACTTCGCCTCTGATCGCTGCGAGAGCCGCACCCGCGTCTTCGCCGCAATCGAGGAGGGCACTCGATTGCGCTTGCGGCACTTCGGTGCGCGCCGCTTGGCAAAGTGAAGAAAAATTGCCGGGGCCAAGATAGCTTCCCGCTCCCTCGGCGCTGGCGAGAACGACAGGGCGCCCGGCGCGCGCCGCCGCCCTGAGCGCGCCCAAAGCCTGCGCGAGAGAGTGGACGCGGATGACGGGAGGCTCCGGCAAGCCTCAGCCAAGCCCGCCGCAATAGCCCGCGGCCTCGACCATGCGGTTGGAAAAGCCCCATTCGTTGTCGTACCAGGAAAGGACGCGGACAAAGCGCTTGTCGAGAACCTGGGTCTGGCCGGCGTCGAAGACGCAGCTGTGAGGATCGTGGTTGAAATCGTTCGAAACGAGGGGCGCCTTGTTGATGCCGAGGATGCCCTTGAGGCGAGCCGAACGAGAGGCTTCTTCCATCACCCGGTTGATCTCTTCGCTCGAAGTCTCGCGTGCGGCGTCGAAGGCAAAATCGACAAGCGAGACGTTGGCGCAGGGCACGCGGATCGCGGTCCCGTCGAGCTTTCCCTTGAGCCGCGGAAGAACGAGACCGACCGCGCGCGCCGCCCCGGTCGAGGTCGGGATCATGGAGAGCGCGGCGGCGCGGGCGCGGCGCAGATCGCGGTGGAGGCTGTCGACGAGGTTCTGGTCTGCCGTATAGGAGTGGATCGTCGTCATGTAGCCGCGCTCGATGCCGATTGCGCGGTCGAGGACATCAGCGAGGGGCGCAAGGCAGTTGGTGGTGCAGGAAGCGTTCGAAATGACCCGGTGGCGGGCTTCCAGGGCGTCGTGATTGACGCCCATCACGACCGTCATGTCGGCGCCTTCGCCCGGCGCCGAGATGAGGACGCGGTTTGCGCCGGCTTCGAGGTGCTTTGCCGCCGCCTCGCGTTTGGTAAAAAGCCCGGTGCATTCGAGGACGAGATCGACGCCAAGCGCGCGCCAGGGCAGCCGAGAGGGCTCGCGTTCGGCGAGAACGGCGATCCTGCCGCGGCCGAGGTCGATAAAGTCGGGACCGGTCGCAATCTCGCCCGGAAAGCGGCCGTGGACGCTGTCGTAACGCAAAAGATGCGCGTTGGTTTCGACGGGTCCGAGATCGTTGATGGCGGCGATCTCGATGCGGCTCTCCTGGTGCTCGAAAGCGGCGCGCAAAACGAGCCGGCCGATGCGCCCGAAGCCGTTGATCGCAACCCGTACCATCATTCTTCGCTCCTCCGCCAGATCTCATGACCCTAAAGCAGTAAACGCGCGGCTTCGGCAATCCTTTCGGCGGTGATGCCGAAATGGGGATAAAGCGCTTCGGCGGGGGCCGAGGCGCCAAAACCGGTCATCCCGACAAAGCCGCTTTTCTCTCCAAGCCAACGCTCCCAACCGAGAGAGACGGCCGCTTCCACGCCGAGCCGCGGGGCGCTTGCGAGAACCGCCTTTTTGTAGTCGTCCGAAGCCTCTGCGAAAAGCTCGGAGCAGGGCATCGAGACGAGGGCGGCGCGGATCCCTTCGCGCGCGAGAATGTCTTTGGCCGCGAATGCAAGAGAAACTTCGGAACCGGTCGCAAGAAGAGTGACCTGGCGCCCGCCCGGCGGCTCGAAAAGGACATAAGCGCCTTTGGCCGAGCGGTTTTCGCCCGCCCCTTCGCGCCGCAAAAGCGGCAGCGCCTGGCGCGACAAGGCGAGCAGAGACGGCCCGTCGCGGCGGGCGAGAGCGAGAGCCCAGCACTCCGCGGTCTCGACCGCGTCGGCCGGACGGAAGACGAAAAGCCCCGGAACCGCACGCAAAGCCGCAAGCTGCTCGACCGGCTGGTGGGTCGGCCCGTCTTCGCCGAGACCGATCGAATCATGAGTCATCACATAAACGACGCCAAGCCTCATAAAGGCCGAAAGGCGGATCGCCGGGCGGCAATAATCGGTAAAGGTGAGAAAACTGCCGCCGTAAGGAAGAAGGCCGCCATGCGCCGCGATCCCGTTCAAGGCCGCGCCCATGGCGTGTTCGCGCACGCCGAAATGGATGTAACGGCCGGAAAAATCGCCGGGGCGAACCTCGCGCTGGCCTTTCGCGCGGGTGTTGTTGGAAGGGGTGAGATCGGCCGATCCGCCGATCAGTTCAGGGAGCGTTTGGCAAAGCCGATCGAGGACTGCTCCGGAAGCCTGGCGCGTCGCGAGAGCCGCGCCGGATTTGGCGAAATCCTCTTTGAGGGCGGCGATCGCCGCCTCGAACGGCAAAGGCAATTCGCCCTTTTGCCGGCGCAGGAATTCGCTGCGGCGGGCAGGGTCGAAGGCGTCGAGGCGCTCCTCCCAGGCGCGGCGCAAAGGCGCCCCGCGCTCGCCCGCCGCCTTCCAGAAACGCCGCACTTCTTCGGGAATTGCAAAAGGCGGGTCGCTCCAGCCGAGCCTCAAGCGGGTTCCCGCGACCTCTTCGGGGCCGAGAGGGGCGCCGTGTGCGGCCGCGGTTCCCGCCTTGGTCGGCGCCCCGAACGCAATCGTCGTGCGGCAGGCGATAAAGCTCGGCCGCTCGTTCCCTTGCGCCCAGGAAAGCGCTTCGGCGACCGCCTCGTGGTCCTGCCCGTCGATGCGCCTGACGGCCCAGCCGTAGGCCGCAAGGCGCGCCATCTGATCGTCGGAAACGGCGAGTTCGGTCGGTCCGTCGATCGACACGTGATTGTCGTCCCAAAGGACCGTCAGCTTATGAAGGCGCAAATGGCCGGCAAGCGACAGCGCCTCGTGGCTCACCCCTTCCATAAGGCAGCCGTCGCCGCAGATCGCATAGGTGCGGTGATCGACGATCTGGGGGCCGAACTCGGCGGCGAGAAGGCGCTCGGCGAGGGCCATGCCGACGGCATTGCCGAGCCCTTGCCCCAAAGGCCCGGTCGTCACCTCGATGCCGCCGCCGGGGTCGCGTTCGGGATGGCCGGGGGTGCGGCTCCCAAGCTGGCGAAAGCGTTTCAACTCTGCGATCGTCATCTCGGCATAACCGAGAAGATGAAGAAGGCCGTAAAGGAGCATCGAGCCGTGCCCGGCCGAAAGGATGAAACGGTCGCGGTCGGGCCACTGCGCAGACTGCGGATCGAAACGCAGGAACTTGGTAAAAA
>JAJYIC010000043.1 GCA_021790295.1 Pseudomonadota bacterium
TCAAAAGGGCAACGCCGCCGATGCTCAGCGCGTTCAGATAAGGCGAGCGGAAAAGCCACTCCCTCGAAGCGAAATAGAGGAACATCGGCACCATCACGAGACCGGCTCCGGCCGGCGCCGGCACTCCGGTAAAAAAGCCCGCGGCGTAAGGGGGCGGCTCGGCGGTGAGCTGGGTGTTGAAACGGGCAAGGCGCAAGGCGCAGCACACGGCGTAGAAGAGAACGATCGCCCAGCCGAAACTTTGCAACTCCGACATCGTCCACAAATACAGCACCGCCGCCGGGGCGACCCCGAAACTGACGAAATCGGCAAGGCTGTCGAGTTCGGCGCCAAAACGCGATGTCGCTTTCAGAAGCCGCGCGATGCGCCCGTCGAGCCCGTCGAACACTCCGGCGACGATGATGGCAAACACCGCGCCGCGGAAATACCCGTTCATGGCAAAGCGGATCGCCGTCATCCCGGCGCAAAGCGCGAGCAGGGTCAGGATGTTCGGCACCATGCGGTTGACCGAGTGATCGGCAAGGGGGCGGACGCGAAGGCGCGGGCGCCGGATCTTCGGCGAACGCATCCGCAACGGGCTTTTCCTGATCAATGCGCCCTGCCTTCCCGCGCCTCCTCGCGGCACTCGCGATCGGCGAGAACGGTTTCGCCCGCGATCATGCGCTGGCCCGCGATCACCAACGGCAGATAAGGCGGCGGCAGATAAATGTCGAGGCGCGAGCCGAAACGGATGATCCCGATCCTCTGGCCGGCCGCAACCTCCTCTCCTTTGCGCAGATCGCAAACGATCCGCCGGGCGAGCATGCCGGCGATCAGAACAAAGCCGATTTCAGGTCCTTGCGGCGGGGCGAGGCGGATCGCCAAGCGTTCGTTGTGAAGGCTCGCCTTGTCGAAAGCGGCGTTCAAAAAGCGGCCTTTGACGTGGTGAACCTCGTTCACCCGCCCGCCCGCCGGGGCGCGCGCCACATGCACATCGAAAAGGCTGAGAAAGATGCTGATGCGCGTCGCCGCCCCTTCGCCCATCGCCAGTTCGGAAGGAGCGTCGGCGGCGCCGATCGAAAGGACGACCCCATCCGCAGGAGCGAGGACAAGCCCTTGGCGCAGTGGCGAAACGCGCCAGGGATCGCGAAAGAAATACGCGGTCCACAAGCTCAGAACGAGGAAAGCCCAACCAGAGGGCGCCCACAAAAGAAAAAAGAGAAGGGTGAGAAGCGCGCCTGCAACCACGAATTTGACGCCGTCCGGGTGAAGCGGAGCGATAAACCGTGCCAACACCGAAACCCCCTCGGCTCTCCTTTTGCGCGGCTCAGCTTCCTTCGCGGCGCCAGGCGAGGAAAAAGCCGCCGAGGATCAAGAAAAGGGCGGCGAGCCCCGGCAGAAGCGCGATTTCGCTGAGCCCTTTCACCCTATAATCCCCATTCTCGCGAAAGCCCATCCAGTTTTTCCCGCTTGCTCTTTGGCCGGGGCGCACGCGGCGGATTTGCGGGACAGAACCCGAACCAACCCAAAAAACCCCGCCGCCCGTGGCCGCGGCGACGGGCGCGAGCCTTTTCGCGGTGGTGCGAACATCGGCAAATTCGACGGGGTTGAGAGGCCCAGACGCGGCGATCGCGGTCAGGCCGCCGCTTTTCACGTGATAAAGCCCGATCTCGTTGATCGCGAGGCTCCCGGTGCTGCGACCGCCTTTGCCGGGGACGAGGGAAAGGCTGCGGCGGCGGCCGTCGGGAGCGATCACGCTGACCGGCCGGTTTTCGGGTTTGAGAGACTGGCGGGTGACGAAAAGGCGGCCCGCATCGACTCGCGCCCTCAACGCGTTTCCCGACAAGGCCGGCTCTTTCATCAACCAATAGACGAGGCGGCGCAAAAGTTCGTCTTCGGGCCCTCCGCCTTCGAAACCGCGCGCCCAAAGCCACATCTGGTCGGAAAGAAGCTCCGCCACGCGCCCTTTGCCGGCGTGGTCGAGGACGAGGAGCGGCGCGCCTCCTTTGCCTTTCATCAAGACCATCCCGCGCCGCACTCGGGCCTTGACCTGGCGAAACCAGCGCCCCCAGTTCGGCACGCCGCCCGCGGGCCCCGCTCCGGGGAGGCTTTCGGTCACCGGGTCGCGCCGCCCGAGCGCCGTCAGACGCGGCCTGAACCCCGCCTCATCGACGCCGCCCGTCGGTTCGGCCGGCATGATCCTGTCGAGCGTATAGCGGTCGAGGATTTTCTCGCTCTCCGACACCGGGCCGATCACTTCGAGAAGCGCGCCGCCGTTCGCGACGTAATGCACGACGTTTGCGAGGTAATCTTCGGGGATGATCCCCTGACCCAGATATTCGTCGAAGATGACAAGATCGAAATCCTTGAGCTTTTTGACGAACAGCTCACGGGTTGGAAAGGCGATCAAGGAGAGTTCGCGGATCGGGGTCGCGTCCTGTTTTTCCGGAGGGCGCAGGATCGTGAAATGGACGAGATCGACGAGAGGATCCGATTTGAGGATGTTGCGCCAAACCCTCTCGTCGCGCGTCGGTTTGCCCGACACCAGCAGGATCTTGAGCCGGTTGCGCACGCCGTTGACGACCACCACGGCCTGTTTGTTGAAAGGGGTCAAAGAGTGCCGGCCGGGGGCGACGGCAACCTCGATGACGTTGGCGCCGCCGTGATCGATCGTGGTCGTGATCGGGACCTCGCGGCCGACCGGAACGAGAAGAGAGTGCGGCGGGCCGCCATCCTTCAGCCAGGTGAGCCTTGCCTTCGTCGCCCTGCCGCGAGCGCCGCCCGTGCCTTCGTCTTCGACCTTGAGCAGGATTTCGACCCGTTTGCCGACGATGCCGAAAGCCGGGGCGCGGCTGACTTCGAGACGGCGGTCTTCTTCATTGGGCCGCCCCGAAAGCAGGACCTGAAGAGGCGCGCCGACGATACGGCGCAAGGCTTTTTTGCTTCCGGCCGGGACATCGTCGACTTCGCCGTCGGTGATCATCACCACCCCGGCGAGGCGTCGGCGCGAAAGGCCCGACAACGCGCGTTCGAGGGGGGCGAAAAGACGCGTTCCCTTGGTCGCGGCCTCGACCAGGCTCTCTTTGGCGAAGACGAGGCGAAGGGCGAGGTTCTTTTCGCGCGAAAGCCTCCTTTCGACGGTTTCGAGCGCCCGTTTTGTCGCTCGAGGGCGGCTGCCGATGGCCTGGCTTGGCGACTGGTCGACAAGGATGACCGCGACGTCGCGCCGCGGCGCGCGCTTTTCTTCGAACAGAGAAGGGTTGACGAGGACCGCGAGAAGGATCGCCAAGGCGCCGGCGCGAAAGAGAACCCCGCGCGCGCCGCGCCAGATCCCGAACGCTACGAGAAGGACCGCCGCGGCAAAAAAGAAAGCGATCAAAGGCCACGGCAAAAGCGGCGCGGTTTTCAAAAGGAACGCGCTTTTTGTCACCGCTTGAGGCGCCTCAGGATCGCCGGCACCTGCAACTGGTCGTTTTTGTAGTTGCCGGTCAGGACATACATCACGAGGTTGACGCCAAAGCGCCTCGCCGTCTCGCGCTGGCGCTCTCCTCCCGGCACCACCGGGTAGAGAGGGCGACCTTTGCCGTCGACCGCCCAGGCTGCGGCCCAATCATCCTCGCCGAGAATGACGCTCGACACCCCGTCGTTGACGCGGCCCGGCGCCGCCTCGACCCACAGCGTGCCGACGTCGAAGCGGCCCGGGAAATCATGCAGAAGATAAAAGGTCTTGGTCAGAACATGATCGGGCGGTATCGGCACCAATGGCGGTATCCTCACGCCGGGGAGAAAAAGGCGGAGCCGCCGCGAAGGTTCCCCGGTCCCGCGCAAAGGATCGAAAACCCTCCCGCCCCCCTCCTCGGTGTCGAATAGGATGGTGCCGCCGCTCTCCAGATAGCGCTTGATCCGCGACGCGGCTTCGCGCGAAGGCGGCCTTTCGCCCGCCACCAAAGGCCAGTAGATGAGAGGAAAGAAGACGAGAGGGTCGCGCTCGATGTCGAGGCCGATCGGCCTTCCCGGATCGACCGCCGTGCGCGCCTCCAAAACCCGGCTCAAGCCGAAAAGCCCGGCCCGGCTGATCTCGTCGACCCGTTCGTTCCCGGTTTCGACATACGCAAGGTGAAAACGGGCCGAAGCCTTGATGTCGAAAGCCTCGCCCGCACGCGCCCCCGCCGGAACCAGAAAAACGAAAAGAAGGAGCGCCGCAAAACGCCGCCGAGGTCGGCGCAACAGGCCGCGCAAACCATAAGCGATGAGGAGATCGAAAAGCGCGAGCCCCATCGCCGCGGCAAGCAAGGCCGGCCGCAGGTCGATCTCGCGGCTTTTGGCAAAGATTTCCCGCCGCACCCCAGCCGCCAGCCCGGAGAGCGGCCGCAAGCGGCCGACCGCAGAAGAGAGATTGAGGGCGAAGCGAGCGTTTTTGGTGCCATAAAAGCCGGGCGGGTTGCGCGGCGAAACCCGGGGCGGAAGCGGCCCCGAAAGCGAGATCGAACGAGCCGAAGGCGGCGGGCGGCCGAGACGGCCAAAGCCGTCGAGGGTTTCGCGGGGCGCGAACGTCCCTTTCCTTGCCGGCAAGGCGCCTTTGCCGATCGCCGCAACGCGCCGCAGCATTTCGACGAAAAGGCCGGATAAGGCAAGATTCGACCAGGATGCGTTGGCGGTGGTGTGGACGAGAACGATCCAGCCGCGCCCCCGTTTCGCGGCCGTGACAAGAGGCGTCCCGTCGGCAAGCCGCGCCCACACCTTGCCGCCCTCACCAAGGCCGGGTTCGGCCATGACCTGGCGCGAAACGGTAACGTCGGGGGGAACGGAAAGACCGGCGAAAGGACTTTGCGCGGGGAAAGGCGCAAGCGTCGCCGGCCTTTCCCAGGAAAGCGCACCGCCCAGCGTGCGCCCGCCGCGGCGCAGGCGCACCGGCAAAAGCCGATCCCCCGCCTCTGCGGCAAGCCGCGGCCCGGCAAAACGCAAGAGGACTCCTCCCGCCGCGACCCAGCGCCCGATCCTTGCCTCCTGCCGCGGCGACCCCGGCCCGCCGTCGGCAAGGATGAGGAGGGAAAGAGGGCGGTCGAGAAGGGCGCCGAGAGCGCCGTCCCGGACTTCTGCAAAGGGCGTGAGCGCGCGTTCGAGATAATAGGGGCCGCTCAAAAGCGGCGCGGAAACGGTCCGGGGCGAAGCGAGAATGCCGACCCGAGGCCGCCGCCAGCGGGCATCGAGGAGAAGCACCACAGCCGCGGAGCGCACCCCTTCGATATCGATCCGCGCGGCCCTGTTTCTGAGTTCGCCCGGCATCGGCAAGGAAACCCCGACCCGGCTCTTCCCCGCTTCGAGGGTGACCGTCCGGCGGGCGAGAAGGCGGCCGTCGGCGCTTCTCGCCTTGATGCGAAAGCGCCGCGGCTCGCCCGCCGGAAGGCTTTCCACCACCGCTTCGAGATCTTTCGCCAAAGGCTTTCCCGGAAGGAGCAGAACAGGCCTTCTGGCCCGCCCCGCCGTCAGAACCTCGAGGCTCGAGTGCCGTCTCAGATAATCGGCAAGGGCAAGGGCGCCGCCGCTTTCGAGCCCGTCGGAAAGCCAGATCGCAAGGCTCCCACCAGGAAGCACGATGGTTTTGAGCCGGGCCAAAGCGGCAATCCGGTCGACCGGCCAGGGCAGAGGCTTCAAGGCGCGCAAAAGGGTGCGGGCTTCCTTGGCCGGCA
Source organism: Pseudomonadota bacterium (assembly GCA_021790295.1). Taxonomy (GTDB): domain Bacteria; phylum Pseudomonadota; class Alphaproteobacteria; order ATCC43930; family CGMCC-115725; genus AP-15. Next base: position 5,670 of record JAJYIC010000043.1, read on the forward strand.
CCGGCGCCAGAGGCGCGAGCCGCGCTCCTCCCGCCGGGTTCGCGGTCGGCAGCAAGAGAACGGAGCGGCCTTCGCGTCCGGCCTCGGAAGCGATGCCGAGAAGGAGGGAAAGGCGCGCCTCCCAATCCTCGGCGGCGGCCCAGCCGTTATCGACGAGGAGAAGGACGGGCCCCTTTGCGCCGAGCTTTCCGCGCGGATGGATGAGAGGCCGGGCGAGCGCGAGGATGACGAGAACCGCGAGAAAGAGACGCAAAAGCATGAGCCAGAGCGGCGTGCGCGCCGGCTCTTCTTCACTCGGCCGCAGGCCGTGCAAAAGCCGGATCGCCGGAAAGGCGATGCGGCGCGGGGCAGGCGGGGTGACCCGCACCAGCCACCACACGACCGGCAGCGCGGCAAGCGCCAAAAGCACCGCCGGCTCGGCAAAAGCGAAAGAGCCGAAGAGGAGCATCGCTCACCCCCGGCCCTTTTGCGACAAGGCATTGTAAAGGGAAAGCAGGGCCAATTGCGGCGGCCGGTCGGTGCGGTGAAACCCGAAGCCCCAACCGAAGGCGCGGGCCAAGGCGAGAAGCCCTTGGCGATGGCGGCGGAAGCGCTCGGCATATTCCTTGCGCACCGCTTCGACGCGGCCGAAAAGGACCTCATCGCCCTCCTCGATCCCGCAGAAACGCACGCGCCCCGAAAACGGCAGGTCCTCTTCGGCGGGATCGGCGATCTCCAGGATATGCCCTTTGACGCCGGCCGCGGCGAACCGGCCTAGCGCCGCTTCGACCTCGTAAAGGGGCGCGAGAAAATCGCCGAAAAGAATGAGTTCGGCCGCGCGCGGCAAAGGCTCGAAAGAGGGCAGCCCCTCTGCCGGCAAAAGACCGGGCGAAAGGCGTTCGGCAAGACGCAAAAGCGCCCGCTCGCCGCTGCTCGGCAAAGGCCCGCCGCCGAGAAGAGCCACCTCTTCGCCGCCGCGCAGGAGAAGGCTTGCAAGAGCCAAAAGCAGAAGCTCGGCGCGCTCCAGTTTTGCCGGCCACGCGCCGGCCGCGAGATCTTCGCAAGAGCTGTAAGCCATCGACGCCGAAGCGTCGCGCCAAAGCCACACGCTTTGCGCCGCTTCCCACTCGCTTTCGCGCACGTAAAGGCGATCGCTTTTGGCGCTTTCGCGCCAATCGATGCGGGCCGCCGCGTCTCCCGGCTGAAATTGGCGGAATTGCCAAAAAGCGTCTCCCCGCCCGACCCTGCGCCTTCCGTGAACCCCTTGCGCCACGGTTGCCGCAACCCTTTCGGCGGCGAGGAGAAGAGGCGGGAAAAGCGCGGCCAGCTCTTCCCCATGGTGGCGCTGCCGGGCCGCAGGCGCGCCGCGCCGCGATTTGAGGAAGAGACCAGCCGGCAACGCGAACGGGTTCATTTGAAAGGCGCCGTCATCTCGTCGATGACTTGGGCGACGCCGACGCCCTCGGCGCGCCCGGCAAAGCTGATCGCCATGCGGTGGCGCAGGACCGCCGGGGCGAGCGCGACGACATCGTCGAGAGAGGGGCTGAAACGGCCGTCGATGAGAGCCCGCGCGCGGCAGGCGAGCATCAGGGCCTGGCTTGCGCGCGGCCCGGGCCCCCAGGAGACAAAACGGCGCACGCCGGCGCCATCCGCCCCGGGACGACCGGAACGGACCAGAGACAGGATCGCCTCCACCACTTTTTCGCCGACCGGTATGCGCCGCACCAGGCGTTGCGCGGAAAGGAGTTCCGCCGCATTCATCGCCGCTCGCGGCGCCTCCTCTTCGACCCCGGTGGTGGCGATCATCATCTGCCGTTCCGCTTCGAGATCGGGATAGTCGACATCGATCTGCAAAAGAAAGCGGTCGAGCTGGGCCTCGGGAAGAGGGTAGGTTCCTTCGAGTTCGAGCGGGTTTTGGGTGGCAAGAACATGGAAAGGACGCGGCAGAGGATGGTATTCCCCGGCGACCGAAACGCGGCCCTCCTGCATCGCCTGCAACAGCGCCGATTGCGTGCGCGGGCTCGCGCGGTTGATCTCGTCGGCCATCAAAAGCTGGCAGAAGATGGGGCCGCGGATAAAGCGGAAGGACCGCCGGCCACTTTCACTTTCTTCCAGGACCTCGGAACCGAGGATATCGGCCGGCATCAGATCGGGGGTGCATTGGATGCGCTTCACTTCGAGTTCGAGGATCGCACCCAAGGTTTCGACAAGCCGGGTCTTGGCGAGACCCGGAACTCCGATCAAAAGCGCGTGGCCCCCCGCGAGAAGGGTGATAAGAGCTTCTTCGATCACCTCGTGCTGGCCAAAGATGATCGCACCCACTTGTTCGCGCACGAGGCGCAAACGCTCGCCCAGAACTTCGACCTCATGGGCAAGATCGAAAGGAGGGGGGACTACCGGGGCCGTCGACATCGAAGCGTTCGATCCCTCCTCGCGTTACGGCGGCGATCGAGCAAAAGGACCCGATGCGGGAAATCGCCTCTCTCCCGCCTTGCGCTCCCCACTTGCCGCGCCCCTCGCCGGACCCGGCGCCCGCGTATCGCCCTTTCCGCCTCCTCGCATCATCTTATGCCGCCGTTGCGCGTTTTCGCTCCCTTTCGCTTTTCGCGTCTCTTTTCGCCCGGGGCGGGATCCTTTCCTCTTCTCATGGTCGCGCAGGATCGCGACCATATTGTGACGGCCGCCACATGCTGAGCGGGGTGATAACGGCTGAGCGGCCTCTTCCTATATAATGAGGCGCGGCGGCCGCGGGAAAAGGGGGAGCGGCGAGTGCAGAGCGCAGGGCGGGCCGCACCGGCCAAAGGCGGAAAGGGCGCGGGGGCCCATTCGCAATCACATTCGCAACTACATTCGCAACCATGGGAAAAGGACTTTCGCGAGTGACCAGGGATTGGGTGATCGCGCGTTTCGCGCGATCTTTGGAGCCTTCCGGGCGCCTTTTGGACGGCGAAGAGGTTGAGACGGCGGCTTTGCGCCGGGCGATCCGCGAGGAGAGAGCGGCGCTGATGCCGGCCGGGATCGACCGGCGCCCCGCCGCGGTTCTCGTTCCCCTGGTCGACCGCCCCGAAGGGATGACCGTACTTCTGACCCAGAGAACCGATCATCTCGCCGACCATGCCGGGCAGATCTCCTTCCCCGGAGGAAGCATCGAGGCCGAAGACCGGGACGCGGCCGCAGCGGCCTTGCGCGAAGCGCGCGAAGAGATCGGTCTTCCCTCCCGTCATGTCAGCGTGATCGGGCGTCTCGACACCTATTTCACCGGCTCCTCGGGTTTCGTCATCACGCCGATCGTCGGGATCGTCGCGCCCGGTTTCTCTCTCACCCTCGATTCTTTCGAGGTGGCCGAGGTTTTCGAGCTGCCTCTCGCCTTTGTTCTCGACCCGCAGAACCATCGCCGCGCCGAACGCGAAAGCGCGGAAGGCCGCCGCCGCTTTTTCGTTCTCCCTTACGAGAACCGCAACATCTGGGGTGCGACCGCCGCGATCCTCGTCAACCTCTACGAGGTGCTCGCCTCTTCCTGAGCCCATGATCCGGGTTTTCCTCGAGGTCGTCCTGCCGCTTCTGTTGCCGACCGCGCTCTATTTGCTGTGGATTTCGAGCCTGCGCCCGAAAGGCGCGGTCGATTGGACAGGCTTGCCTTGGATCTGGCTCGCCGGCGCCGGGGCGCTCCTGGTGGCGATCGTCTTGTTTCTCGCCGCCGACCTTTTCGGCAGCCCGAAAAACGGCGTCTATGTGCCTCCGCGCTGGCAGAACGGCCGCATCGTTCCCGGCCACATCGTTCCGGGAGGCCGGCGGTGAGAGAGCGCGCAAAAGGCGGGCGATTGCGTTTGCAACCCTGGATGGTCGAGGAGCCGACGGAGCGCGTTCTGAAAGCGCTCGACGCCGGAGGGGTCGAGGCGCGCTTTGTCGGCGGGGCCGTGCGCGACGCCCTTCAGGGCCTCGATGTCGGCGACATCGATCTCGCCACCCCCGCAGAGCCCGAAGCCGTGATGGCGCTTTTAGAAAAGGCCGGGATCAAGGTCGTTCCGACCGGCCTTTCCCACGGCACGGTGACGGCGGTGGTGCCGCCGCGCCATTTCGAGATCACGACGCTCCGTCGCGACGTCGAGACTTTCGGGCGCCGCGCCCGCGTCTCGTTCGATGCCGATTGGGCGGCCGACGCCGCGCGCCGCGACTTTACCATCAACGCCGTCTTTCTTTCTCGCGACGGCAGGATTTTCGACCCTGAAGGCGGGGTTGCCGATCTTGCCTCGAGGCGGGTGCGATTTGTCGGAGACCCGCATAAGCGCATCGCCGAGGATGTCTTGCGGCTGTTGCGTTATTACCGTTTCGAGGCGCGCTTTGGCGGGGTTGCCGGCGAGGAGGAGGCGCGCGCCGCCTGCCGCGCGGCGAAAGACCTGCTTCCGCGCCTTTCCGGAGAGCGCATCGCGCAGGAGTTGTTGAAGCTTCTCGATGCCCCCGACCCCATCCCCGCATTGACGATGATGCGCGAGGATGGGGTTTTGGGCGTCGTTCTGCCCGAGGCGCGCACGCTTTTGCGCCTCAGCCGCCTCATCGCGATCGAAGTGAAGCGCGAGCCTCTATTGCGGCTATCGGCCCTCGTCGAGGTCGATCGCGAAGGCGCATTCGCCCTTGCCCGGCGCCTGCGCCTTTCCAATCGCGAGCGCGAAAGGCTCTCTCTCTTCGCTTCCCCTTTTCTCTTCGACGCCGAAGGCGGCGAGCGCGCCTTGAGAGAGGCTCTTTATCGTCTCGGAGCCGAGCGCTTGGGCGATCTCGCTCTCCTGCAGACCGCCTCGGGAACCCTTCCGCAAGAGCGGCTCGAAGCGGTTCTGGCTTTCGCACGCAGCGCAAAGCCGCCGGTCTTTCCTCTTTTGGGCCGCGATGTGCGCGCTCTCGGCATCCCCGAAGGCCCGCGCATCGGGCGCCTTCTCGGCGCCGTCAAAGAGTGGTGGGAAAAAGGCGATTTCGCCGCAAACCGCGCCCTTTGCCTCGCCCGACTCAAAGAGCTTGCCGCCAGCGAAAGCGGAGAATGAGGACGGGCGGCGCGCCTTCCCCGCCGTTTACGCGTCCTCTTCGTGGAATTTCTTTTTGAAACCCGCGAGCCTTTGCGCCGGGAGGTAGACCCCTTTTTTCGCGTCTTCGACGATCTTGCCGATGACCCATGCCTTTCGGCCATGGTTTTCCAAGAGCGACAAGGCCGCACTCTCGCTGCTCTCGTCGACGATCAGGCAAAATCCGACGCCCATATTGTAGACTTCGTACATCTCAGCCGTGCTGACCCGGCCATAGTGCTGAATCAGCGAAAAGATCTCGGGCGGCGGCGGCAGCGCGTCGATGCGAAAGCCGACGCCCTCCTTGGCGATGCGATTGAGATTGAGAAGGCCGTCGCCTGTAATATTGATCAAGGCCTTGACGCCGGAGACCTTGGCGAGAAGGTCCATCGCCTCGCGCACGTAAATAAGGGTCGGGCGCAAAAGCTCCTCACCCAAGGGAACGCTTGTCAGCGGAAGGAGATAATCCAAGGGAAAAGGCTTCTCCCTTTTGAAAAACGCCTTGCGCGCGAGAGTGAGGCCGTTGCTGTGTATGCCGCTGCTTTCGAGGCCGATGATCCTATCGCCCGGTTCGGTGTCTCGGCCGATGAGGATCTTGTCCAAAGGCACGGTTCCGACCGCGGTTGCGGCGAGATCGAAACCCCGCACCACGTCTTCGAGCTGGGCGATCTCGCCGCCCGAAATCGAGATGCCCGCCATCTTCGCCCCTTCGGCAAGGCCGATGGCGATC
>JAJYIC010000044.1:0-2135 GCA_021790295.1 Pseudomonadota bacterium
ATGGAGCGGATGCCGAGGCTGCGCTTTTGTCCCCGCGGGTCGTAGAAACTGTAGACCGCAGAAAGCCCGTCATCGAGGCAATCGATCAAAGAGGCGGCGAGAAGATTTTCGCGTTCGTCGCGAAACTCGACGATTTCGCTTTTGACCGGAGTTTCCTCGACCATGGCGCGGTAATCGCCAAAGGCCATCTCCGCCATCTCGCTCTCTCCGTGACGCCACAGCTGATAGGCGCTGAAAAGGCGGAATTGTTCGAGCGTCGCGCGGTTTGCGGCAAGGCGCGCAACGAGATCGCGGTTCTGGTTGCAGATGCGGCGTGAAGAGCGGCTATGGCAGAAGCGGCCGACATCGATTCGCACCGGGACGCAGGACGCGCAACCCCGGCACATCGGCCGATAGGCAAAACGGTGGCTGCGGCGGAAGCCGGCGCGGGAAAGATCGTCGTAAAGAGGGCGCGCCTCCTCTCCGGCAAGCTCGACAACAAGCTTTTTTTCGGCCCTCCCCGAGACATAAGGGCAGGGGACGGGGGCGGTCGCGAAAAACTGCCGCAGAGGCGGCAAAAGCGCGCCGCTCAACGGCCGCGGCCGTTCACCTGCTCTCTCTTGCCCTTCAGGCCCCAACTCCATCTGTCGCTCCACGCTCCTTCGATCTGAGCAGACATCTCCCGAGTATGAACGAGAGAGGGGAGGGCGCGCCAGTCCTGCCGCAACGGGCGTTGGGCGCGGCCAGTCGCGGCCCGCCAGAGTCTCCCCCGGCGGCCACGTTCAGTGCAACGGGCCTTTTGTCCAGTGGAACTCGGTGAGGATGCCGCTCTCGAAGCGGCATTCGACGGCGAGGTCGCGCGCGAGAGGCGAATGCGCCGGCAGATCCGTCCTTTCGCCGAAGACCTCGGCCGTAACCACCCTGATCCCTTTGACCGAAGCCTCTTCTTTCCCGACCTTGATCCCCCCTCCAGGAAAGGCCTCGTGCATGACTTCGGCGCAGCGGTCGGAAAAAGAAACGCTTTCTCTGAGCGCACAGCCGGTAACCGGCAATAAGCCGAGGAGGAAAACCATGCCGGCCCAATAGCGAACGGGGAACTTCTGCGGCTTTTTTTTCATGGCGCCCGACGCTTTCCCTCTCGGTTCGACGATGCCGCAGCCCCTTCCCGCGGGGCCGCGTTTTAGGGCCTCATCATAAAACGGACGGGAGCGGGGGGAAACGGCGCGAACGGCGGGCGCCTTCTCCCGCCGTCCAAACCGGAAGATCAAAACGACGAATGGGGTTCGGTGAGAAAAGCCACTTCGTCGGCCGTCGAGACGCGGCCCAAAACGGCGTTGCGGTGCGGGAAACGGCCGAAACGGGCGATGATCAGGGCGTGGCGCTCTACGGGCGACGGTTCTTTGCTGCGTTCGGGGCCGGCCGGCAAGGCGGCAAAGAGAAGAAGCGCGCGCCTCTGGTCGGCAAGGTCCTCGCTGTGGACAAAAGGCAGATAGAAAAAAATCCTCCAGGCCGGAGGGACTTCGAGATCGAAGCCCCGGCGGATTGCCCGATCGGCAACTTCTCGCGCCTTCTCGTCGCTCGCATAAGCCCGTGACGAACCGCGAAAGATATTGCGCGGAATCTGGTCAAGGAGAAGAAGGAGGGCGAGAGCCCCTGCGGGCGAAAGTTCCCAGTTGTCGAGCGCGCCTTTGACTGCAAGCTCATGATCGGCCGAAAAGCGTTCGCGCAGGCTCGCGTCGAATTTCTCTTTTTTCTCGAACCAGATTTCCCGGTGCCTTTCGCGTAAAGGGTCGCCTTCGACTCCGAACCAGAAATCGACAAGGGCCTTGGCGCGGGCGGGAAGGGCGGCCTCCCTCTTCATTGCCGGAACCGCGGTCAGAAGACGAGCAGGGTTTGGGTGACGAGGGCGAGGAGCTTTCCCTCCTCGTTTGTGACGCGCGTCTGCCGCACCATGGTGCGCCGGCCGAGATGAATGGGAATCGCCTCTCCCCGAAGGCGCGTGCCGACGGGCGCCGCGGCGAGAAAACTGGTTTTCCTTTCGATGGTCGTGGTAAGGGCGCCCTCCTTCAGATTGGCAATCGTCCCCGGAGCGCCGAGCGTGTCGGCAAAGGCCATGATCGCCCCGCCATGCGCCACCGCCGGAAGGGTGAAGAGAT
>JAJYIC010000044.1:2145-11356 GCA_021790295.1 Pseudomonadota bacterium
TGTCGCGCACGGTCATTTCCGCGAAAATGCGCTCCGGGGCGGCGCTCACAACCTCGATCCCGAGAAGAGCCGCAAAGGGGAGAGGGTTGTCCCGCAAACGCGACAGGAGATCCACCGGAGGTTTCTCCTCTTTGCCGCTCACGGCTTTGCCGCTCCCGAGGCTTCGTCGAGAAAGCGGACGATGTGGCGCGCTTTGCGCCCTGCAAGGTCTTCGATCTGGCGCCGGCAGCTCACCCCATTGGCGGCGATAAGGGTCTCTTTCGGAGTTGCGCGGATCTTCGACAAGACGCCCTCTTCGCCGATCGCGACCGATATCCGGTAATGCTCGGCCTCGAAGCCGAAAGCCCCCGCCATTCCGCAACAGCTCGATGCGAACGTCTCGACCGAAAGCTCGGGGATGAGACGCAAGCACTCCGCCGCCGCCCCGAGCGTGGCGAAGGCCTTCTCGTGGCAATGGCCGTGAAGGAGGGCGCTTTTCCCTTTGATCGGCGCGAGAGCGAGAGAAAAGCGCCCGGCTTCGCGTTCGCAGGCGACGAATTCATCGAAAAGCCGGGCGCCGGCCGCTAGCGCCGTTGCTTCCTTGCCCGGCAGGAGCGCCGGGACCTCGTCGCGCAGGGTCAAAAGACAGGAGGGTTCGAGGCCGACAATAGGCGTCCCGGCGGCGAGGAAAGGCGAGAGCGCCTCGAGAGTGCGCCGCGCCTCGCGCCGCGCCTCATCGACGAGGCCCGCGGCGAGAAAGGTTCTGCCGCAGCATAAAGGCCGGCCTTTGGCGCCGACGACCCGATAGCCGGCGCGCGCGAGGACGCGTTCGGCGGCGCGGGCATTTTCGGGCTCGAAATAACGGTTGAAGGTATCGGCAAAAAGAAAGACCGGCGCAGCCTCTGCCGAGCGCGCGGTCTGATACGGGCGATAAGGGCGAAGAGAGAATTGGGGAAGCCTGCGCCGGGCGCTGAGGCCGATCGCCTTTTCGCCCAGGCGCGCCAGCGCCGGCAGGCGATTGCGCAAGGAAATGAGGGGCGCGAAAAGGGGAGCCAAAGGCGCGTAACGCGGCAGATAGGCGATCAGCCGGTCGCGCAGGGAAAGGCCGTGACGCTTTCTCCACTGGGCGAGGAATTCGATTTTCATGCGCGCCATATCGACCCCGGTCGGACATTCGCGCCGGCAGCCTTTGCAGGAAATGCAAAGATCCATGGTCTCGCGCATGGCATTGGAAAAGAGCGCCTCGCGCCCCAACTGCCCCGAAAGGGCAAGGCGCAGCGTATTGGCGCGCCCGCGCGTCAGATCCCGTTCATTCCTCGTGGCGCGGAAGGAAGGGCACATGACGCCCGAGGCCGCGCGGCAGGCGCCGTTGTTGTTGCACATCTCGACTGCGCCCGAAAATCCGCCCCAATCCGACCAGTCGAGCGCGCTCTCCAAAGGCAAAGGCCGGTAATCCGGGGGGTAGCGGAAGAGGCTGCGGTCGTCCATGCGCGGCGCGCGGACGATCTTTCCGGGGTTGAAAACTCCTTCGGGGTCGAAGGCGTCCTTCACCTCTTCGAAGGCGCGCACAAGGCGCGGGCCGAACATCGCCTCGTGAAACTCCGAACGCACGAGCCCATCGCCATGCTCGCCCGAATGCGAGCCTTTGTACTCGCGAACGAGAGCGAAAGCCTCTTCGGCGATCGCCCGCATCTTTTTGACCTCGATCTCCTCTTTGACGTTGAGAACCGGGCGGACGTGAAGGCAGCCGACCGAGGCGTGGGCGTACCAGGTTCCGTATGTCCCGTGTTTTGCGAAGATCCGGGTCAGCTTTTCCGTATATTCCGCGAGGTCTTCGAGGGCAACGGCGCAATCCTCGACAAAGGACACCGGCTTTCCGTCTCCTTTCATCGACATCATGATGTTGAGGCCTTGCGAGCGCACACTCCACACCGCCTGTTGAAAAGCCGGGTCGGTGGCTTCGACGACGCCGCCTTCGAGGCCGAGAGCGCCCATCACCTCCGAGAGCGCCGCGAGGCGCCGCAGGTTTTCGTTTTTGTCCTCGCCCGCAAATTCGGTCAAAAGCAAAGCCTCCGGCTCGCCTTTGACAAAGCGCGAAACCACCCCTTTGAACATCGCGATCTCGTGGGCGAGAGAGATCATCGTGCGATCGACGAGTTCGACCGCCGAGGGTTCGAGGGCGACGATCCGCTGGGTCGCTTCCATCGCCCGGTAAAGGCTGGGAAAATGGCAGATCCCGAGAACCCGGTTGGCGGGGAGGGGGGCAAGATCGAGTTCGATCTCGTTGAAAAAGGCGAGAGTGCCTTCCGAGCCGACGAGAAGCTTTGCCATGTTGAAGCCGCCGTTGCCGTTCCGGACGGCGAGGCGATCGAGGTTGTACCCTCCGACCCGGCGCAAAAGCTTGGGGAAACGCCTCTCGATCTCGTCCGCCTCGCGAAGGCCGAGGGCGCGCATGGTGAGGACAAGCCGGAGATAACGCGACGGCGCCTCGCTTTGGTCGAAATTCTCGGCCACTTCGGCAAAGCGCGCCTCGCTTCCGTCGGCGAGAAGAGCCTCGATCGCGCGTACATTGTCGACCATGGTGCCGTAACGCAAGGAACGCGAGCCGCAGCTGTTGTTGGCGGTCATCCCGCCCAAGGTGGCGCGGCTTGCGGTCGAAGGATCGATCGGGAAAAAGAGCCGGTCTTGGCGCAAAACCCGGTTGAGCTCATCGAGAACGACACCCGGTTCGACCCGCGCCCGCCGCCTTTGCGCATCGACTTCGATCACCCGCTTCAGATATTTGCTGCAATCGATGACGAGCGCGTGCGCCACCGTCTGCCCGCATTGGGAAGTTCCCGCGCCGCGCGGGAGGACCGCAACGCCCTCTTCGCGGGCAAGCGCGAGCGCTCTCTTCACGTCTTCGCGGCTTTTCGGGACGAGAACCCCCAAAGGCTCGATCTGATAGATCGAGGCGTCCGTCGCGTAGCGGGCGCGGCTGAAAGCGTCGAACAGAACCTCGCCCTCTGTCTCGCGCTCTAAACGGCGCTCTAGGCGCGAAAAGGGATGCTCGCTTCTGGACATAGAGCCTGCGTCGGTCTGAGGGCGAAAATTGGCGTCAGCGATTGCGGCGCCGGTCCCGCCGCCAAAGCCCTTGCCGCGGGAACGGCGCCAAGGCGGGAGAGGAAGCGCAGCTCCCGCTCATGCCGCCTTCCCCGAGGCCGGAGAGTTTTTGCGCGGAAGGCGGATGCAGAATTCGGTAAAGGCGCCGGGTTCGCTTTCGACGCTGATCGTGCCGCCATGCTTGTCGGTGACGATGTCATAGCTGATCGACAGACCGAGCCCCGTGCCTTCGCCGGTCGGCTTTGTCGTAAAAAAGGGCTGGAAAAGCTTGTCGCGGTTTTCGGGCGGGATGCCGGTGCCGTTGTCGCGGATACGTATCTCGACGGCGTCGCCCTCTTCCCGCGTCGCAACCTTGAGAGAAGGGCGAAAATCGCCGTTCGCCTCGCGGCTTTTGCTCGCGGCGGCGTAAAAGCCGTTGGCGAAAAGATTGAGGAAGACCCGCGTGATGTCTTGAGGGACGACCTCGATCGGGGCGAGGCTGCGGTCGAAGGCGCGCTCGAGGGTGATGTTGAAGCTCTGATCCTGGGCGCGGGCGCCGTGATAGGCGAGGCTCAGGGCTTCCTCGACGAGACCGTTGAGATCGATCGCCTGGCGCTCTCCGCTTCCGCCGCGGGAGTGGAGAAGCATGCTTTTGACGATGCCGTCGGCGCGCCGACCGTGCTCGGCGATCTTCGCCAGATTGGCGCTCAGAGTCTGCACGATCTCGTCAACCTCCGCCCTTCTCTCGGTGTCGAGAGAGCCGAACGCCGGCGCCGCCGCCGCCTTCAGCTCATCCAAAAGCTCGACCGAAAGGTCGGCGAAATTATTGACGAAATTCAAGGGATTCTTGATCTCGTGGGCGATCCCCGCAGTCAGTTGCCCAAGCGAAGCCATCTTTTCGGCATGGACGAGGCTTCGTTGCGCCGCTTTCAGATCGGAAAGCGCAGTTTCGGCTTTGTCGCGCGCGCGGCGAGTCTCTTCCTCGGCGCGCCGGCGTTCGCGTTCCAAACGATTGCGTTCGATGAGGCTTTTGCGCAGCGCGCCGAGCGCATTCGCCATCGCCCCGATCTCGTCCGGGCCTTGCGCCGGCACCGGCGCGTCGAGGTCCCCTTCGGCGATCGCGACCATGCTCCCTCTGAGGCGCCGCAAAGGCGCATTGATCGAACGCACGATCAATGCCGTCAGGGAAAGGGCGAGCGCCAGCGCGGCGATGCCTCCGGCAACGGCGAAAGTCACGGCCTGCCGCGCGTTCGACATCGCTGCGTCGCGCCGTTGCAGCGCCTGCCCTTCGAGGCGATCGACAATCGCCGCGATCTCCTTGTCGACGTTCCCGATGCGGGAGCGCGCCTCAGCCATCAGCCGGTCGGCGGCGGCGCTGTCGTCGCCCGCGTAGGCGTTTGCGGCCTTTTCGCCGAGTTCCGTCAGGCGTGCGACCTCGCTTTCGATGGCGACGACGCCTTTCGGATCGACGCGGGCGATCGCCTTCAGATCGCTGTCGAGTTCCGCCTTCGCCATTTCGGCCTTCTGTTGCGAGCGGGCGAGACCGGTCATCGCCGCATCGGTTACCCAATATTTGAGGTTGCCGAAGTGGTGGCTCGCGTTGTTGGCGTCCCTGACCGTCGAGACGAGGCGGGCTTCCGCGGCAAGCCCTTCCGTGTCGCGTTCCAGCTCTCCGGTGAGGAAGGCGGAGGAGAGGGCGATGATCGCAAGCAGGGAGCCGGCAAGGAAGAGGAGCCTCGCCCGGATCGAAAAAGTTGCCATTGCCCCTTTTTTGAGCCTCGAACCCTGTCCGCGACATCGCATTATGCCATCTCCGGTTGGCGCGCGACAGGGGCGCCAAAGACGACGGTGAGAAGGATCCGATACCGCCGGGCTCGAGCACGTCGTATGATCTCTCGCCGCCGATGGCGGTCGGCAACAGTGGAGGCAAGGATGAATGCTATGATAACAAGGCGCTCTCTCTTTCTCGGGGCAACGGCAGCAAGCGTGGCTTGGGCGGGTGCGGCTGAGGCGAAGCCTCTGTCGTTTGCGGTTTCGGTGAGCGGCGCCAACGCGGTGCCGCCGCTCAAGACGGCGGGCACGGGGACGGCGCAGTTGACCTACGACCCCGCCACCCGGGTCGTCACCTGGTCTATCGCTTATAAGGACCTGTCGAGCCCCGCCACCATGGCCCATTTCCATAACGGCGCGGCGGGCAAGAACGGACCGGTGGTGATCTGGCTGACGACCAAAGGCGTTCCTCCGACAAGCCCGATCAAGGGCCGGGCGACTCTCAGCGCCGCGCAGGCAAAAGCCTTTCTCGCCGGAGACTGGTATATAAACGTCCATTCGCAAGCCCACCCCGCCGGCGAAATCCGCGGCCAGGTGATCCCTCCTAAAGGCTGAGCGCGATCAGAGAAAGTTGAAGAGGAGGCCGGCGGCGAGAGCGCTAAAGGCGAGAAGGAAAAGCGCCCGCGGGAGGCTTTCGATGCGCGGCTGCGGCACGCTTTCCGGCAGCATCTTCCTGCCGGTGATCATCGGCAAAAGGAGGTTCTGGCCTTTGCCCGCCTTGTAAACGAGGATCGCGGCGAGGTGCAAGACGACCGCCGCCAACAGAGCCTGCCAGAAAAGCGCGTGCAGAAAGGTGATGGCGTTTGCGAGAGGGGCCGGAGTAAGGGCGGTCAAGGGTCCGACATCCGCCACGTCGTTGGCGACGTAAAGCCCTGTCAAAGTCTCGGCGAGGAGAAGGGCGAGAAGAAAAAGAACCATCCAGCCGCCGGCCGGATTGTGACCGGCCTCGCGGTCCGGTTCGGCGCGCCCGAGCCGGGCCAGATGCGCGAAGGCGGCCGAGGGCGAGACGAGAAAACGGGAAAACCGCGCCGTCTCGCTGCCGAAAAAGCCCCAGAGAAGGCGGAAGAACAAAAGGGCGAGAAGGGCTTCTCCTATCCAGCCGTGCCAATCCATCGCATTCAAGCGCCAGGCGGCGTATTCGGCCGCCACCAGAGCCGCGACAAGCCAATGGAAAAGGCGCGTCGGAGCGTCCCAGACGAGGACGCGGCGGCCCGCGCCGTTCATGGTCTCGAGGTTCGGCCGCTTTTTGCGCGCGAGGCGCGCCGCCGGCCGGCGCGGCTCGACCAGGCGCTAGCCAGAGCGGGCCTCCCGATTTGCGGCTGCTTCGGGGCATTCTCTCCCTGCTTGGCCGCCGGCGCAATGGCCCGGCAGCAAAGCGAAAGCCGCCTTTCGGTCCTTTCGAGCACACTCCCTTCGATCCCGCTCTTGCCGCGAAAGAATTCGGCCGGCAAACTTCGCCGCCGATAAGGAGCCTCGGCGATGAAGAACATCCCCTTTCACACTGGCCGCCATTTTCTCCAAATCCCCGGCCCGACCAATGTCCCCGACCGTGTCCTGCGGGCGATCGCGATGCCGGTGATCGATCACCGCGGCCCCGAATTTTCGCTTCTCGGCCAGGAAATCATCGCCGGGATGAAACGGATCTTCGGCACGAAGGAGAACGTCGTCGTCTACCCCTCTTCGGGAACGGGGGCGTGGGAAGCCTCTCTCGTCAATACGCTTTCCCCAGGAGAGCGGGTCCTGATGTTCGAGACCGGGCATTTCGCGACGCTGTGGCGGCAGATGGCCGCCCGACTTGGGCTCGAGGTGGAGTTCGTGCCGGGCGATTGGCGCCGTGGGGTGGACCCCGCCCTGGTCGAAGAAACTCTCGCCGGCGATCACGAGCACCGTTTCAAAGCGGTTGCCGTCGTCCACAACGAGACTTCGACGGGGGTCAGAAGCCGCATCGCTGAAATTCGCGCGGCGATCGATCGCGCGCGCCATCCGGCCCTTTTCCTGGTCGACACCATCTCCTCTCTCGGCTCCATCGATTACCGGCACGACGAATGGGGGGTCGACGTCACCGTCGGCGGTTCGCAAAAGGGGTTGATGCTGCCTCCCGGGCTCGGCTTCAACGCGATCTCGAAAAAGGCCCTCGCCGCTTCCAAACAGGCGCGCCTGCCGCGTTCCTATTGGGATTGGCAGGCGATGATCGAGGCGTCCGGCGCCGGTTTTTTCCCTTATACGCCGGCGACGAACCTTCTTTTCGGCCTGAGGGAAGCGCAAAAGATGCTTCTCGAAGAAGAGGGCCTGGCCGCCGTTTTCGCCCGCCATGCCCGCCATGGCGAGGCGACGAGGAGGGCGGTCAAGGGTTGGGGGCTCGAAATTCTTTGCGCCGAGCCCCGCGAATATTCGAATTCCCTGACCGCCGTCCTTTTGCCGGAAGGGGAGGACGCCGATCGCCTCCGCGCCGTCATTCTGGAGGCTTTCGACATGTCTCTCGGCACGGGGCTCGGGAAGATGAAAGGCCGGGTCTTCCGCATCGGCCATCTCGGCCATTTCAATGACCTGATGCTCGCGGGGACGCTTGCCGGGGTGGAAATGGGGCTCCGCCTCTCCGGCGTCCCGCATCGCCCCGGGGGAGTGACGGCGGCGCTCGAGGTTCTCGGCGCCGGCGTGGCGGCAAAGCCCGCCGCCTCTTGAGGCGCCTTTCCGCCGCGCGAAAGAGGCGGTGAGAGGATAATCGCAGAGGCGCTCAGAGCAAAGCGCGCGGAACGAGAGAAAGAGACCGTTCGAAAAAGAGTAGAGCCGCGGCAAGCGAAGAGGCCGCACGCATGCGCCTGCGCCCGCGCCAAACCACGAATTCCCCTTCGCCCGTCTTGACGATGCGATAGGCCGCTCCCTCGCGGCTGTGGCGGAACACCGAGAAAAGGGCCATTCCGTCGCGATGGTCGATCGCGTAATCGCGCCACTCGCCGCGCGCGACATGGCGGCTGTAAAGGCCGAGGAGGAGGTTGAGTTCGAAACGGGAGAAGTAGAGCGGCCGCTGCCGTTCCCGATAATCGCCGAGAGGGATCACCACCGCGCTTTGCCGGCCCATCTTTTGCGCCGTTTCTGTCTCCTTTGGCGAGTTTCGACGATTTTGGCGCCGAGGTCCAGCCGTCTCGACGGTCGTTGCGAATGCGCCTCTCTTTCCTTTCTGCCGGTTCGCGCGTTCCCCGGCAGTCTTTGGCGGGATTTCGGAGTTGCGGCTTTTGCGCGCAGAATTTGCGCTCCGGACGACGAGCGGGTATGGTGGCGCCCCTCAAAGCTCAAAGCGCCCGGGGCGTTCGTGACCGACATCTTTCGCGAGATCGAAGAAGACCTCCGGCGCGACAATCTGAAGAAACTGTGGTCGCGTTACGGCCGCTATCTCATCATCGTGGCGGTCGTGGCGCTTTTGGCGGCAGGAGGAGTGGCCGTCTGGCGCGCTCACGAGCTCTCTTTGCGGCGCCAACAGTCCGAGCGTTATGCAGCCGCGTTTCAACTCGTCAACGCAGGCAAATCGGGCGAGGCGGCAAAAGTTTTTGCCGCGATCGCCGGCGAAGGCGGCGGATATGGGCTTCTCGCCCGGTTCGAAGAGGCGGCGCTTCTCGCCAAGAACGGGAAAATGGGAGCCGCAGCCGCGCTCTACGACCGCCTCGGCAAGCTGGCCGCCGAGCGCGGCATGGGCATCACCATCCACCTCTCCGAGGTGCGTCAAGACCTGGACTATGCCCGCGAGCTGCAGCAGGCGATCAACAGCGAGTTTCTCTCGGCGCTCGACCGGCGCCTGGGTGCCAAGCGCGGCCATGCGGTCAGGAAGGATCTTCGCGGCTGCGTCCGCATCAGCGGCCTTCCCTTTGGCCAGCATGGCGGTCATGGGGCCGTTCAGGTCCGCGACTGCCAGATGGTCCTGCACCGCCAAGTCCTTCAGAAAATCGGCATAGCGCAGCAGCACCTGATTGTATCCGCCCTCGAATTTCGGTGGGCGCGTGACATCGTCATAGGGCGACGGCAGAATCACGGTAATGCGGATCCCGGGGTCCTGCTTCTCGACGGTGTCGATGTTGTGTTTGTAGGCGTCCTGGTAAGTCTGAAAAAGCTGCTGGTTCGCTATCGCCCGGAGCGACTGCTTCCTTGCACTTCAAGGGTGATTTGATTGCGTTTTATCGTCGCTTTGATGAGCCTCGGCGCTGCGGTCAGCGTCCTCACCCACGAGGGCCCGGACATTGTCCGCGAATTGATCGCCCGCGGCGCGCAGTTTGACCGCCTCAACGGCGAGTTGCTCTATGGACGCGAGGCCGCCCACGGTCGCAACCGT
>JAJYIC010000045.1:0-6388 GCA_021790295.1 Pseudomonadota bacterium
CGACGAAAGGCCCTGAACCATGGCGACGTTTACGATCGGCAACGGCAGGGGACGGGGCGGCGGGCGCTACCGGCCGATGGCCGAGATCAACGTCACCCCTCTCGTCGATGTGATGCTCGTTCTTCTCGTCATTTTCATGATCGCGGCCCCGCTTTTGACCGTCGGCGTGCCGGTCGATCTGCCGCGCACCAATGCGCCGCCGATCACCCAGAATACGGAGCCTCTCGTCATCAGCGTCAACGCCGATGGCAAGATCTTTATTTCGAACACCCCGGTCGACACGCAGTCGCTCGTGCCGCGTCTCGAAGCGATCACCGGCGCCAACCCCGACGCCGTCCTTTATGTTCGCGGCGACCGGGAGATCAATTACGGGCGCGTTCTCGAGGTCATGAGCCTCATCAGCGCGGCCGGTTTCAAAAAGGTCTCGCTGATCGCCGAACCGGCGGGTTCGGGAAAGAAAAGCGCGGCCGCTTCCGCGCCTGCGGGGCGGAGGGTCGGGCGCTGAAGCGGGACGGGCGCGCGCGATGAGCGTTCTCAATGCCGATTTGGGGCTGGGGGCGAGATCCGCGGGCGAAGAGCGGATGCCGCAGGGGATCGCTCTCTCGGCGGCTCTTCATCTCGGCATCGCACTTCTCGTCGTCTTCGGGCTTCCCGTGCTGTTCCATCAGAGGATTGGCGAGAATGCGCCGATCGCGGTGCGGCTCGTTACCATCGGACCGCATACGCGGGCGACTCATCCCAATCCGGAAATGCCGCACCGCCACGCAAAGCCGGTAAAACCGGTCCCCGGACCGCCGCTGGCGAAACCGCAGCCGAAGCCGGCGCCGCCGTCGCCCGCGCCGCCTCCTTCGGCCGCCGCGCCAAAGCCGCAACCGGCGCCGCCTTTGCCGAAGCCGGTGCCAAAGGCGGCGGCAAAGACGGCAGAACCGGCGCCGCCTCTGCCGCAGTCGAAACCTCTGCCGCCGCCGCCGAAGCCCCTCGCCGCGGTGACGCCGCCCTTGCCGGCGATCAAACCGACGCCGCCCAGAGAACGCGTCAAAGAGGAGCCGCGAACAGAGCAGAAGAAATACAATCCGGCGCTTTTCGAAAGCCTTCTCAAAAACCTTGCGCCCAATCCGACGGCGCCGTCGAGAGAGGCCCCGCCGCAGCGCGACAGGGCGCCATCGGGGCGCGCTTCCTCGCAACCGAAAGCGCCTTTGGGTGCGCTTTCGGCGAGCGAGATCGACCTCATCCGGGCGCAGATCGAGCGGTGCTGGGATGTGCCGGCAGGGGCGCGCGACGCCAAAGACCTCGTCGTCGTGATCCGGGTCTCGCTCAACCCCGACGGCAGCGTGCGGCAGGCGAGGATCATGGACGAAGGGCGCATGCAAACCGACCCCTATTTCCGCGCGGCGGCCGAAAGCGCGCGGCGCGCGCTTTTCAACCCTGAGTGCACACCCCTTCGTCTGCCCCCGGATCAGTACCGGCTGTGGAAGACCCTGGTTCTGAACTTCAGCCCGAAGGACATCCTATGACGGTATGGCGTAGAAGGCTTTGCGGCGGGTTTCTCGCGCTTCTTCTCTTGCCGTTCTTTCCCGGCGCGCCGGCGCAGGCCGCCCTCCATATCGACATAACGAAAGGGACGATCACGCCTCTGCCGATCGCGATCCCTCCCTTTCTCGGCGCGAACGGCCCGAGCCAGATGGGTCAGGATATCGCTCGCGTGGTGGCGGACGATCTCGAAAGCTCGGGCTTGTTCAAGCCTCTCGACCCGCGAAGCTTTATCGAGACCCTAAAGGCGCCCGACGCCCGTCCGCAATTCGGCGACTGGCGCGAGATCAATGCCCAGGCCCTCGTCGTCGGAGCGGTCGGCCGCAACCCCGACGGCAGCTTTACGGCCCAGTTCCGGTTGTGGGACGTCCTCGCGCAACAACAGCTTGCCGGCTACAGCTATTCTTCGGCGGCGCAGAATTGGCGGCGGATCGGGCACATCATCGCCGACGCCGTCTATGAGCGCCTGACCGGCGAACAAGGGTATTTCGACACCCATATCGCCTATGTCTCCGAAGCGGGAGCCTTGCGGCATCGGATAAAACGACTCGCCATCATGGATTACGACGGCGCCAACAACCGTTTTTTGACGGGAGGACGCTCGCTCGTCATGACTCCGAGCTTTTCTCCGGTGAAACAGGAACTCGCTTACGTGTCCTTCGCCAGCGGCATCGCGCAGGTTTATCTTCTCGACCTCGACAACGGCCGGCGGCAAAGGGTCGCCGGCCTTGCGGGAATGACGTTTGCGCCGCGCTTCTCCCCGCACGGGGGGCGGCTTCTGCTGAGTGAGGCAAAAGGCGGGATCACCAATATCTTCAGCCTCGATCTCAATTCGGGAAGCATTCACCGGATCACCGCCGACGACGCGATCGACACCTCGCCCTCCTTTTCCCCCGACGGTAGCCAGATCGTTTTCAACTCCGACCGCGGCGGCTCTCCGCAGCTTTACGTGATGGGCGCTGACGGCAGCGGCGTCACCCGCATCAGCTTCGGTTCGGGAAAATACGGCGATCCCGTATGGTCGCCGCGGGGTGACGAGATCGCCTTTACCAAAATCACCGGCGGCTCCTTTTACGTCGGGGTCATGCATCCGGACGGTTCGGGGGAGAGGCTGATCGCGCAGGGCTATCAGGTCGAGGCGCCGAGCTGGGCGCCGAACGGCCGCGTCCTCGTCTATTTCAGTCAGACCCCCGCCAATGCGAGCGGACGCGGCTTTTCGAGCCGCCTCTATTCGATCGACTTGACCGGTTACAACAAACGCGAGGTCCTCACCCCGGGCGATGCTACCGATCCGGCGTGGTCCCCCTTGCTTCACTGACGGGCGGAAGTTATGGTCTTCGCAGTTTGTGGTTGCCTTGCGCAAAAAGACGGGAAGGGAGGAATCCCTAACCCGATCGGCGCGCCGGGCGTGTTGTTATGTCGTGCATTTTTTGGATCGGCCTGAGGAGTTCGATATGAAAGGAAAGATCATTGCTCTCGCCGCGAGCGCGCTGGCTCTCGCCGCTTGTGCGGGCCCGCCGCCGGCAGCCGCTCCCGGAGCGCCTTATGGCCCTGGCCCCGCTCGGGCCGCCGGCGCCATCGTCCCCGGTTCTGAAGCGGATCTGCGGGCGACCGCAGGCGACCGCGTCTACTTCGCGTTCGACCGCTCCGACGTCAGCCCCGCAGCGCAGCAGATCCTCGCCCGCCAGGCCGCCTGGCTGAAGCATTATCGGCATGTCGCCGTGAGGATCGAAGGGCATTGCGACAAACGCGGAACCCGCGCCTACAACCTCGCTCTCGGCGCGCGCCGCGCGCATGCGGCCAAAAGCGTTCTCGTCGCGGCCGGGATTCCTCCCTCGCGCATCGCGACGATCAGCTACGGCAAGGATCGTCCGATCGTTCTCGGCAATACCGAGAGGGATTTCGCTCTCAACCGGGTCGCCATCACCCGCGTCCGCTGACGTCCCTTTGCTGCGTCTCGGCTTTGCGCCGGGGCGGCGCAGGAAGCCGCCGGTGTTCGCACCGCGGGGCGGTAGGTGCCGTTTTTTTGCCCTAAAGAGAGCCTAAAAGGATTGTTCTTCCCGATGGGGGCGTGGAGCGGGTCTTTGCGCTCCCCCATCGAACAAGGGAGAAGGATCGTGATGGGCAAGGGTGGAAGAAGGGGCGCTCGGCGCAGCTTTCGGAAGGGGCCGCGATGATCCCCCGCCCGCTGCCGCGGCGCGGCTTGACGAGCCTTTTGCTGGTGTTCGCTGCGGTCTTTGGCGTCTTTCCGGTCTTGCCCGTCTTTCCTGGAGCGCCGGCGGCGCATGCCCAGGAAAGCGACGTCGGCCGGCGTCTCGACCGTCTCGAACGTGATCTCAACATGTTGCAGCGCCAGGTCTATGGCGCCGGGGCTGCGCAGGCAGAGGGGGGTCGGGGCGGCGCCAATCTTGCGGTCCACACCGAAATCCGTTTGCAGCAGCTCGAAAGCGACATGCGGCGTCTGACCGGCCGCGTCGAGGACGTCGCCAATGCGGTCAAGGACCTGCGCCGCCGCGTCGATACGCTTGCCAATGCCGTCGGCGAGCGCGCGACTGCGCCCGCCTCGGCGGGAGCGGCGCCGGCCGGCGCGAAAAGGCCGGAGAATGGCCCGGCCGCTGGAGAATTGAGTCTGCCCCCGCGAAGAGAGCGTTCGGGCTCGCTTTATCCTCCTCCCTCGCGCGAAACCCCCGCCGCGCTCACCCCGCCCGCGCCGGGGGGTCTTTACCCGCCGGGCGGCGGCCGAGCGGGCGGCGGAGCAGGCGGCGCCTTGCCCGAAGGTTCGGCGCTTTCCCAATACAACCGCGCCTTCGGTCTTTTGAAAGAGGCGGATTACGAAGGCGCCGCCCGCGCCATGAAGGCGTTCCTGCGCCAACATCCGAACGATCCTCTCGCCGCCAACGCCCAGTACTGGCTCGGCGAGACCTATTACGTTCGCGGCCGGTACCAGAGGGCGGCCGCCGCCTTCGCCGCCGGCTACAAGAATTATCCGAAAGGGGCGAAGGCGCCGGACGATCTCTTGAAACTGGCGATGTCGCTTGCGCGCGGCGGCCAGAAAGGCAATGCGTGCCTTGCTTTTACCGAGCTTCACCGGGTCTTTCCTTATCCGGGGAGCGCGCTCGCCGCGCGCGCGGCCGCCGAGGAGAAACGGCTCGGTTGCTAGAGAGGTCGCGCCCTTTTTCGGTCGCCGAATTCGGCGCAGCCATCGAGCGCCTCGCCCGCTTCGAAACGCGCCCTTTTCTCGCCCTCGCCGTCTCCGGCGGGGCCGACAGCCTCGCGCTTGCGATCCTCGCCGACCGTTGGGCCAAGGAACGGGGGGGCGAAGTTTGCGCCGTGACGGTCGATCACGGGCTGCGCCAAGAAAGCGCGCAGGAGATCCGGCGGCTCGGCGGCTGGCTCGGCGCGCTCGGCATCCGCCACGAGGTTCTCCTCTGGCAGGGAGAAAAGCCCTTGAGCGGGATCGAGGCGAAGGCGCGACGAGCGCGCTATCGCCTGCTTTCCCTCTGGTGCCGCAGAGAGGGTTGCCTGCATCTCTTGACGGCCCACCACCGCGACGACCAAAGGGAAACTCACCTCATCCGCCGCCGCGCCAAAAGCGGCCCCGACGGGCTCGCCGCGATGTCGGGCGTGCGGGAAATCGACGGCTGCCGCCTGTTGCGCCCTTTTCTGGCGACGCCGAAATCGCGGCTCGTCGCAACCCTCGATGCGCTGGGTCAGCCTTTCCTTTGCGATCCGAGCAACGAGAACCCGGCTTTCGAGCGCGCGCGTCTTCGCGCCTTTGCCGCGCAGGGTGCGGGAGAGCTTCGGGAGCCGCATGAGGGAGAAAGGCTCGACGCCGAGATTTCCGCCTTCGGGCGCGAGCGGCAGGCTCGCGCGCAGGCGCTGGCAAGGCTTTCCGCGCGCGTTGCCGCCCTTCATCCCGCCGGCTTTGCCGCGCTCGATGCCGAGGGTTTTTTCGCTGCGCCGAGGGCGGAAGGGGAGGCGCTTCTCTCCGCCCTCGCCGCGGCCGTCGGCGGGGGCGACTATGAGCCCCGGCGCGAGCGCGTCTCGAGTCTTTGGCGTTTGCTCGAAGCGCGGCCTAAAGGCGCGCGCACTCTCGGCGGCTGCCGTTTCCTTTTTTGGCGCGGCAAACTGCTTGTCTTGCGCGAACTGGCGCTCGCCTCTCCTCCTCGTCGCCTCCGCCCGGGCGAAGAGACGCGGTGGGACCGTCGCTTTGCCGTCGCCTTGCCGCGAGAGGCGCCAAGGAGCCTCCTCGTCGGCTATCTCGGGCAATGGGGCGGCGCGCCCGTTTCATTGCCTGCGGCAAAGCCTGGGCTACCGCCCCTTCTCCATCCCGTCTTGCCGGCCTTTTGGGATGAGGAGGGGCGCTTCCTGGCGCTCCCCGCCCTTGACCCAAGAGGCGAAGAAAAGACCGCGCTCCCGCGTCTTTTCTTTCGTCCGCCTCACCCGCTTTCGAACGCAGCCTTTACGGTTGTTTGATTGGGAGCGCATCCTATCTCTTGTTCAGGGAGTGTGTGAGGCGCAGCGGCCGCAAGGCCGCAATATCGGCTCGAGGGCGGCGCCGGGCCCGCTATGGAAAGGCCTTTTGCGTGAACAACTTCGGTAAGAATCTCGCGCTCTGGATCGTGATCGGCCTGCTTCTCGTCGCGCTGTTCAACCTGTTCCAGACCTCCTCTTCGCGCGGTCCCCAGTCGACGCTCGCCTTTTCGGATTTCTTGAATGACCTGAACAAAGGCCAGATCGCCGATGTGAAGATCGAAGGCCACACCATCAGCGGGCACTTCACCGACAGCCGTTCGTTTTCGACTTATGCCCCGAATTACCCAGGGCTCGTCGATCAACTGACAAAGAAAAAGGTGCG
>JAJYIC010000045.1:6398-11144 GCA_021790295.1 Pseudomonadota bacterium
GGTGCGCATCACCGCGGCGCCGACCGAAAACAACGTCCCCTCCCTTTTCGGCATCCTCATCTCCTGGTTCCCGATGCTGTTGCTGATCGGCGTGTGGATCTTTTTCATGCGCCAGATGCAAGGCGGCGGCGGCCGGGCGATGGGTTTCGGCAAAAGCCGGGCGCGCCTTCTCACCGAAAAGGTCGGCCGCATCACCTTCGACGACGTGGCCGGGATCGACGAAGCCAAGCAAGAACTCGAAGAGATCGTCGAATATCTGAAGGACCCGCAGAAATTCCAGCGCCTCGGCGGCAAGATCCCGAAAGGAGTATTGCTGGTCGGCCCTCCGGGCACCGGCAAGACCCTCCTTGCCCGCGCGATCGCCGGCGAAGCGAATGTGCCCTTCTTTACGATCTCCGGTTCCGATTTTGTCGAGATGTTTGTCGGCGTCGGCGCAAGCCGTGTGCGGGACATGTTCGAGCAAGGAAAAAAGAACGCTCCCTGCATCATCTTTATCGACGAAATCGACGCCGTCGGCCGCCACCGCGGCGCCGGACTTGGCGGCGGCAACGACGAGCGCGAGCAGACCCTCAATCAGCTCCTCGTCGAGATGGATGGGTTCGAGGCGAACGAAGGCGTCATCCTGATCGCGGCGACAAACCGGCCCGATGTGCTCGATCCGGCGCTGTTGCGCCCGGGACGCTTCGACCGCCAGGTGGTG
The DNA here is from genome assembly GCA_021790295.1 of Pseudomonadota bacterium. GTDB lineage: Bacteria > Pseudomonadota > Alphaproteobacteria > ATCC43930 > CGMCC-115725 > AP-15. The sequence continues at coordinate 7,099 of JAJYIC010000045.1, forward strand.
GTGCCGAACCCCGATGTCGTCGGCCGCGAAAAGATCCTCAAGGTGCATATGCGCAAGGTGCCTCTGGCGCCCGATGTCGATGCCCGGATCATCGCCCGCGGCACCCCCGGCTTTTCCGGCGCCGATCTTGCCAACCTCGTCAACGAGGCGGCGCTGATGGCGGCGCGCAGAAGCAAACGCTCGGTCGGCATGAGCGAATTCGAGCAGGCGAAAGACAAGGTCATGATGGGCGCCGAAAGGCGCTCGATGGTGATGACCGAAGAAGAGAAGACCTTGACCGCCTATCATGAAGGCGGTCATGCGCTCTGCATGATGTACGCCGAAGGGCACGAGCCTTTGCACAAGGTGACGATCATCCCGCGCGGGCGCGCCCTCGGGGTGACGATGTTTTTGCCCGAGCGCGACAAATACAGCCAGTCGCAGATCGAGCTGAAAGCGATGGTGACGAGCCTCTTCGGCGGCCGCGTCGCCGAAGAGTTGATCTTCGGGCTCGACAAGATAACGACGGGAGCCTCGGACGACATCAGGCGCGCGACCACCCTCGCGCGGCGCATGGTCACCGAATTCGGTTTCAGCGCCAAACTCGGTCCGTTGCGTTACAGCGAAAACGAGGAGGAGGTCTTTCTCGGCCACTCCGTCACCCAGCGCAAGAACATCTCGGATGCGACGGCAAAGCTGATCGACGAAGAGATCAGGCGGATCGTCGAGGAAGGCGAACAGCGCGCGCGCGAGATCCTGACGACGCGCATCGACGAGCTTCATGCGCTGGCAAAAGCGCTTCTCGAATACGAGACCTTGAGCGCCGATGAGATACGCCGCGTCATCAAAGGCGAACCGATCGTGCGCGAAACCTCCTCCGGCGCCGCTGCCGAAGAGCCGCGTTCGGGGCGGCGCAGTTCGGTTCCCGCTTCGGGGCGCCCTTCGAGCATCGAGCCCGAACCGCAACCGGGCTCCTGAGCCTGTCGCCTTTTTCCGGAGGGTTGGGCGGCGCCGAACCGGCCCTTTCTAGGGATCGGGATTTTTTTTCGGCAGAAAGATCGGTCGGGGGAATGATCTTGGCGGGGCGGGGGCGATGACGCGCAAACTTTTCGGCACGGACGGCATACGCGGCACCGCCAACAGCGAACCGATGACGCCCGAGGTCGCGCTCAGGGTCGCGATCGCGGTCGGAGAGTCGTTCAAAAACGGCGCCCACAAGCATCTCGTCGTCATCGGCAAAGACACGAGGCTTTCGGGATATATGCTGGAGCCGGCCCTGACCGCCGGTTTTATCACGATGGGGATGGATGTCGTTCTCGTCGGGCCTCTTCCGACCCCGGCGGTGGCGATGCTGACGCGAAGCCTTCGCGCCGATCTCGGGGTCGTCATCTCGGCTTCACACAACCCTTATACCGACAACGGCATCAAGCTTTTCGACCGCGACGGCTACAAGCTTTCGGACGAGTTCGAAGCGGCGGTCGAGGAAGCGGTCGAAAAGGGACCGACCGCGCGCGCCCTGCCTTCCGAACTCGGCCGGGCGAAAAGGCTCGAAGACGCAGGAGGGCGGTATATCGAGTTCGTCAAGCAAAGCTTTCCCCGCGGCCGCCGCCTCGACGGCCTGCGCATCGTCGTCGATTGCGCGCAGGGCGCCGCCTATAGGGTTGCCCCGACGGTGTTCTGGGAACTGGGGGCCGAGGTGTTTTCGATCGGCACGCAGCCCGACGGAACCAACATCAATCGCGATTGCGGCGCCACTTCCCCGCAACAGATGCGCGAGGAGGTTCTGGCGCGCCGCGCCGATCTCGGCGTCGCGCTCGACGGCGACGGCGACCGCCTCATCATCGCCGACGAAAAGGGGACGATCCTCGACGGCGATCAGGTGATTGCGCTCATCGCGACGCGGCTTTTAAAAAGCGGCAAGCTTTCGGGCGGCGCTGCGGTCGCGACGGTGATGTCGAACGGCGGCCTCGAACGGTTTCTCGCAAGAGAAGGCATCGGCCTCCACCGCACCGCCGTAGGCGACCGCTATGTCGTCGAACGCATGCGCGCCGAAGGGTGCAACCTCGGCGGCGAGCAATCCGGGCACATCATCCTCGGCGATCACGCGACGACCGGGGACGGTCTCATCGCCGCCCTTCAGGTTCTGGCGGCGATTGTCGAGACGGGGAAGAAGGCGAGTGAAACCTGCCGCCTTTTCACCCCCCTTCCGCAACGCCTCAAAAGCGTGAGGGCGGCGGGCGAAGGCCTCATCGAAGCGCCCGCGGTCGAAGGGGCGGTGGCCGAAGCAAAGGCGCGCCTCGGCAAAAGCGGCCGCGTCGTCATCCGCAATTCGGGCACCGAACCTTTGATCCGCGTGATGGCCGAAGGGGAGGAAGAGGCTCTTGTCGCCGAGGCCGTCGAGCGAATTTGCGCGGCGCTCAAGGCCGCGGGCGACGCCGGGCGCGGCGGGGAACGGGCTTCGTTGCGGGTGCGGGCGGCCGAGTGATGCAAGGCCGGGTTCTCATCGTCGCCGGTTCGGATTCGGGCGGAGGCGCCGGCATCCAGGCCGACATCAAGGCGGTCACGATGCAGGGCGGCTTTGCCGCGACCGCTGTCACGGCTCTGACGGCGCAAAACAGCGAAGGCGTCTTCGGCATATTTCCGGTGCCGGCGCAATTCGTCGTGCGCCAGATCGAGGTCGTTCTCGACGACATTGGCGCCGACGCGATCAAAACCGGGATGCTCGGCGAGAGCGCGGTGATCGAGGCGGTTGCGGCGACGATTGCCGAAAAGGCGGGAACGGTCCCTCTCGTCGTCGATCCAGTGATGGCGGCAAAAGGGGGGGCAAGGCTGATCGATCCCGGCGCCATCGACACCCTCAAAAAGAGGCTCGTGCCGCTGGCGGCGCTCTTGACGCCGAACCTCCCTGAAGCGGAGATCCTCTGCGGCCAAAGGATCGCAAACCTCGGTGAGATGAAAGAGGCGGCGCGGGCTTTATTGTGGCAAGGACCTGAAGCGGTTCTCCTCAAAGGCGGCCACCTCGAAGGCAAGACCGTTACCGACGTTCTCGCGGCAAAGAGGGGGCTTCGCCTTTTCGAGAGCCCGCGCATCGAGACCCGCCACACCCACGGCACAGGCTGCACTCTCGCTTCGGCGATCGCCGCCTTTCTCGCGCAAGGAGAGGAACTCGAACGCGCGGTCGAAAGGGCGCGGCTTTACCTCTGGCGCGCGATCGAAAAGGCGCCCGGGTTCGGCCGCGGCCACGGCCCCCTCAATCACGCGCACCCCCTCGAAGGCCCCTCCCCCTAAGCGGGCCGGCATCGACAACAGAGGCGCAAATGGCGAAGAATTATCGCATCGCCGTCATCGCCGGCGACGGCATCGGCAAGGAAGTCATGCCGCAAGGGCTGGCGGCGCTCGAAAGGGCCGGGCGCGCTTACGGTTTCGGCTTTTCCTGGACCGAGTACGACTGGAGCTGCGCGCGTTACGAGAAGACGGGACGGATGATGCCCGAAGAGGGGCTCAAGGAATTGAAGGCCTTCGACGCGATCTATCTCGGCGCCGTCGGCGCTCCGGGGATTCCCGATCACGTCTCGCTTTGGGGCCTTTTGATCCCTTTGCGGCGCGGCTTTCGCCAATACGTCAATCTGCGTCCGGTGCGGCTTCTCGAAGGGGTCGTCTCGCCTCTTCGCGACCGGAAGCCGGGCGAGATCGACTTTTATGTCGTGCGCGAAAACAACGAAGGCGAATATTCGGAAATCGGCGGCCGGCTTTATTCGGGGAGCGAAGAAGAGATGGCGATGCAGCAGACGGTGCTCACTCGCCGCGGCTGCGAGCGCGTCATGCGCTATGCCTTCGAACTGGCGCTCAAGCGCAAAAAGCACGTCACCTCGGCCACCAAATCGAACGGCATCATCCACACGATGCCGTTCTGGGACGAGCGTTTTGCGGCGATGGCGCGGCATTACCCCGAGGTGCGCACCGACCAGTACCACATCGACATTCTTTGCGCGCATTTCGTGCGCCATCCCGACTGGTTCGACGTCGTCGTCGCCACCAATCTTTTTGGCGACATCCTTTCCGATCTC
>JAJYIC010000046.1 GCA_021790295.1 Pseudomonadota bacterium
GAGGTCCTCGCCGCCCCGAGGCTCCACCTTGATGACATCGGCGCCCGCTTCCGCGAGCAGCAGCGTTGCCAACGGTCCCGGCAGCAACGTTGTAAAGTCGAGGACTCGTATCCCCTCGAGCGGCAGCACGTCCTAGCCTCGCACTCGCCGAACGCCGCACCCGTTTTCTCATGGCGGCGGTTGAGTGTCGAGCAGTCCAAGGGAGACGGCGAGAGAGGTAAACGTCGGGCGGGATGCGCAAATTGCGCAATGTTTTCTGCATCCTAGGTCGCAAGCCGCGGACCAGTATTGCTCCGGCTGATAACAGAATATCCATTTATTCTGCATGGCACCCTATCGCAGGGTCTATTGTCGTGGCTGAAAGACCAAACGCATTTGGGGCGTGTTACCGGATCGGGTGACGCGTCCGAAGGGATGAAGCCTATGGTCGTTCAGAGGTCAGGAGGATCATGGGGGAATGATCGAGAAACACCGCGGCGACGCCGCGTCAGCACATCGAACGAGGTATGGTCGCCGCTGGAGGCGATGAACCAGGAAGAACTTCAGGCGCTCCATTTTCGAAAGCTCAAGAAAGAGCTCAGCTATGTTTCCGCGTTTTCGGACTTCTACCGCTACAAGTTTGCGGAGGCGGGGGTTGGTCCTGGAAGCGTCGAGACCCTGGCAGATCTCTCCCGGCTGCCGTTTACGGAGAAGGATGAAATCCGCGCCAGCCTAGAATCTCATCCCCCTCTCGGATGGCATCTCTGTGTACCGAGAGACGAAGTGATCCAGGTCCAGGCATCCTCGGGCACTACGGGAAAGCCCTGCTATTTCGCCTATACCGAGAACGACCTCGCCATGGTTTGCGAGCTGACCGCGCGCTGCTTTTTCGCGGCGGGGTTCCGCCCCGGCGATCTCGTTCTTCATGCCTTCGCCATGGCTCGCGGATTCGTGGGCGGCCTGCCCATGGCGCAATCGATGGCCTATATGGGTCTTTCCGTCCTGCCGATCGGTGCGGAGTCCGGCGTCGAACGCCTTTTGCAGGTGATCGCAGATCAGAAACCGGCGGGGGTCATCGGGGCACCGAGCTTTATTGGATATATGGGCGAGCAGGCTGAAACAGTTCTCGGACGACCCGCCCACGAACTCGGAATCCGCAAGATACTCGTTGGCAGCGGACCCGGCGGTGGTCAGCCCCAAACCCGAGCGCGCCTTGAACGAATTTGGGGCGCACAGATTCGCGAAATGTACGGAATGTCGGACTTGGCAAACAGCTTTTATGCGGAAGGGCCAGTCCCTGACGGCATGCATTTCCTCGGGCAGGGCCACATCCATGCCGAGCTGATCGATCCCCTGAGCGCAGAAGTCCTGCCGCAGGAGAAGGGGGTCGAGGGAGAGCTGGTCTATACGGCCCTTGACCGCGAAGCGATGCCCCTCATCCGGTTCCGGTCGCGCGACCACGTCCGCATATTGGGAAATGGTCCACTGAACGCGCGCACGGGCGTCCGCATTCGTGTGATGGGCCGGACCGACGACATGCTCATATGTCGTGGGATAAACGTCTATCCGAGCGCTCTACAGGACATCGTGACGCACCTCAAGCCGATGACGACAGGCCTTTTCAAGATCATCGTCGATTTTCCAGGACACAGCACCGATCGGCCGCTGCGGATCAGGGTGGAACGGGGTACATCGGGCACGAGCGACGACGTCATCGCGGAGCGCGTGAGCGCATCGGTGAGGCGTCTTGTCGGCATCAGGGTGGCGGTCGAACTCGTACCGGCCGGAACTTTCGCCTCGCCGAGTTCCACCAAGCCGATGCTGATCGAACGGGTTCCCCCGCCTTTCTGATGTTGGGAAACTCTTCAGGCCGCACTGCGACCGCGCCCCATTTTTAGCTCATCAGATGTGACTGGACGACCTTCTTCGTGAGCGCAGGCGCCAAGGTCTCGATGAAATCATAAATATACCGCCTGAGATAGGCTTTCCTGCGGAAGGACACGAAGGTCGTGCTCGACTTGAAGAGATGACTGGCGTCACGCGCCCTCAAGCCACCATCACGTTGAGGATCGACCGACACGCTCGCAAGAATTGCGATACCGAGGCCCAATTCGACATAGGCCTTCGCTATATCGGCATCGACCCCCGTGAATGGAATCTTGGGATGAATGCCCTTCTTCATGAAGGCATCCATGATATTCCATTGCCCGCTACGGAAACTGTCGTAGGCGATGACGGGATATTTGGCGATCTCCTCAAGCGTCAGTTCCTGAACCTCGAGGATCGGGTGACCGATAGGTGCAACGACGCTACGGGTTATTTCACAACACGGCAGCATCACAAGACTCGGGAATGATCGGAGCGTCGCCGTTCCCAGTGCGAAGTCAGCGCTACCGTTTTCGACCAACTCGCAGATTTCGGTGGGATTTCCCTGAAGCAGGCCAACGTGGATCGAAGGATAGCGTTGCAGGAAATCTTTGATGACAGGAGGAAGTATGTAGCGTGCATGAGTGTGCGTAGTCGTGATGGTCAACTTGCCCTCTTGGCGCTTGTCATAGTCGTCATGTATCGAACGCAGATCCTCTACGTCGTTGAAGATGCATTGGATGATTTTCACGACGTCTTGGCCGGGGTTCGTGAGTCCAAGGACGCGGTTGCGTGTCCTCTCGAAGATGTTAAAGCCGAGTTCGTACTCCAAGAGCTGGATCTGCTTGCTAATGCCCGATTGCGACGTATTCAGGATGTCGGCTGCCGCAGAGATATTGTTGCCGCACTTGTGGACTTCCAACGCGTACTTAAGCTGGCGGAGCTGCATATGACCTCCCTCCAAACGGACTATGTCTCCCGGTGATGGAGCCGATAGGACTCATCGTTCTGCTCGCCGGCGAGGCCTGGGGTCGGCTGGTGGCGAGAGCCGGGATGGCAGGAACGAGAATGGCCGAGGGGTGCCCGAGCACCCCGTCTCGAAGTCATCGGTGTCGAAGCTTGCGCCGCCGTGCCCTTGACCCATCCCGCTTCGGGGCCGGGGCCCTTCTCGCCTTGAAGGAGAGAGATGCCCGCGCCCTCCACAGGCGCGCGAACCCGTTTGAGGATCTGTACGCAGGGTTCGTTGCCGCCTGCGATCATGATGCCGACGCAGTCTGCAATGCCGAGACCGGCGATCTTCAGCGCCTCTTCCGGCAACCGGTTCGGCGAAAGATCCGCAACAAACTGACCGAGCGCACGGGTGAGAGGCATTCTTGCGTCCTCTTCGAGCGCGGTTTCTTGGCGAGACCCTTCGAATTTCTCCTGAAGCCGATCCGGCAAACCACGCTCCACCGGATCGTTCAAGAATGTTGCAAAGGCGACCATAGGGTGCCTTCCTCGATTGTTCCAATACGTATTTTCACTTAGCATTCTCTGGCCGAACCGGTTGACGCGGCCGCCAAAATTCAGAATAATGGCGTTCGTGTCTCTGGGGGGACCGCGAGTCGACGTTGCGTGAGCGTGCCTCTGTCTTTTCCCGGTCGCGAAAGCGACGCGTGAAGGCTCGATTTGGGCTCGCAGCAATCGAAAAAAAGAGGAAATGATCTCGGAAGGCGAAGAGCGGACACCTAATGATCGGCGGCAGCTCTTAAGGGCGGGCCTGGGCGCGGCGGCGGCCGGTCTGGCGGCTCCCTTCGCCGCGCCGCAGTAGGCAAGACCAGGGCGTAGATGAGAAGCCCGCATGATTATTACCGGGTCCTCGAGATCGTGCCGGGCGAAAAGGTTTTGCCGCCTTTCGCCCAGACCGGCTGCGAGATGCCTTCCATCTCCCCGGTTTGAACGAGCGATGCCGCTCCTGATGCCGGCTCGTCGGACGGTCTGTTGATGCCGTCGCTCGGACAGTTTTTATCGCAGGCGTTTAACGGGTTCGCGTTTGGGACCCTGTTGGCGCTGATCTCGAGCGGGCTCACCATCATTTTCGGCACGCTCGGGCTCGTAAACTTTGCCCATGGAGCCATGTTCATGGTCGGCGCCTTCACGGCTTTTGTCGTGTTGAGCCAATGGCATTCCTTTATTGCGGCGCTTTTTCTCGGCGCGGCGGTGCTTCTCGTCCTCGCCGTCGGTCTCGAGCGCGGCGTCATCCGCTTTTATTACAACCGCCCCCCCGAAGATCAGCTCCTCGTCACCTTCGGGCTTTCCGTAATGCTGGTCGAGGCCGTGCGCGCTCTCTTCGGAAGCTTGAGCCAGCGCGTGCCGATCCCGCAATGGGGAGAGGGGATCGTCAATTTCGGACTGTTTTACTATCCTCTCTATCGAGTCGAGATTATAGGCATCGCAGGGGCGCTGCTCCTCGGACTCTATTCAGTGCTCTACCATACCTCTCTCGGCCTTGTGGTGCGCGCCGGGATCGAGGATCCGACGATGGTCGGGCTGCTCGGCATTCCGGTGCGGCGGATGTTTCTGATCGTCTTTGCGGTCGGGGCGATGGCTGCGGGCGTCGCCGGGGTCATCTATGCGCCGCTCGCCGCGGTGATCCCGGATATGGGCACGCCATTTCTTGTCGAAGCCTTCGTCGTTGTGGTTATCGGCGGTCTCGGCTCGTTCGGCGGCGCGGTGGTGGGCGGGCTGATCGTGGGCGAACTGTTGAGCCTCACCTCGCTGTTTGACCCGGCTTATTCCCAGGCGGCGATCTATGCGGTCATGACGCTTATTCTAGTGGTTCGGCCGCGTGGCCTTTTCGGCGCCGAGGGGCGCGCATGAGAGGATCACCTGCGCGCCTTGCGCTCGCGCGCTGGACGCCCGAGATCCTCCTCGCACTCGCTCTTGCGGCGCTCCCTTTTGGGTTTGACGCGGCCCTCCACTCCGTCAATCTTTTGACCCGGATCCTCCTGTGGGGTCTTTTCGGCCTTGGCTTCGATCTTCTATTCGGCTATGCGGGGCTGTTTTCGTTTGGACAGTCCGCCTTTTACGGGGCCGGCGGCTTTACGACCGCCTTTCTGCTGACGAGCGGGGTCCTGAGCAATGTGTGGCTGGCGATCCTGATCGGTGTTGCGGCGGCGGCGGTTTACGGTGTCGTCGTCGGCTTTTTCTCCTTGCGCCGCACCGGACTCTACTTTGCGATGATCACCCTCGCTTTTGGCGAGCTTTCCTATTTTTTCGAAAATTCGCCGCTTTCGGCCTGGACAGGCGGCGAGAACGGCCTGCCCGGCGTTCCCTATCCCGCCATCAACCTCGGCCCAATCCACTTCGCTTTCAGCGGTAGCTGGCGGATCTATGAGCTGGTCGCCGCCTTTTTCTTTTTCGGTTATGTCTTTGCCCGCTTTGTCGCTCGCTCTCCGGTCGGCAGCGTGCTCGTGGCGATCCGCCTCAACCCGGCTCGCACGGCCGCACTCGGACACCGGGTGGCCGGCTACAAGCTCGCGGTTTTCGTACTCGCGGCGATTTATGCCGGGCTTGCCGGCGCGCTCCTCGGGATCTTCCAGAGTTACATGCCGCCCGATGCGTTTTCGCTCAACACATCGGGACAACTCGTCTTCCAGACCGTGATCGGCGGGATGGGCACGCTCATCGGCCCGGCGATCGGGGCTGCGGTTTGGCTTTTCCTGCGCACCGGGCTGCAGCAGATCCCTTATCTCAGCGTCCTGTGGAAATTCATCCTCGGCGCAATTTTTGTGCTTATCGTGAGCTTGCTGCGCAAGGGGATTGGCGGCGCGGTCTTGAGCTTATTGAAGCCGCGGCGCTGGGCGTTGGCACGGCTGGACCGCGGCGTCCTCGCGGCAGGCGAGGCGGTGGCGCCACGCTTCGAAGCGCCGACGCAACCGAGGCGGGGTTCAGCCGAATTCGCTCTCGAAGCGCGCAGAGTCAGCAAATCCTATGGCGGCGTGCGCGCCGTCTCCGATGTCTCGTTTGCCGTGCCCGAAGGCGAACTTTACGCCGTGATCGGGCCGAACGGCGCCGGCAAGAGCACGTTTTTGCGACTTCTGTCGGGCGAAGAGCCGCTTGCCGCCGGCAAAATCCTGCTGTACGGCAGCGACATCACCGGGCAGGACGTGACCAGAAGAAACCAGTCGGGTATCGCGAAAAGCTACCAGATCAATCAGCTTTTTGTCGAGCTTTCGGTGGGTCAGAACTTGCGTGTTGCGGCCTTGGCCCGCCAACGCGGTGCGCTGCGCTTCGATGTGTTTCGCGCCGCCGACAGCATCGCTTCGGTCGAGCGGGTGGTTGGGGCGCTTTTAGACGAGCTCGGCCTCAGAGAGAGAGCCGATCATCCGGTTCGCGAGCTCACTCACGGTGAGAAGCGCCGGCTCGAACTGGGGCTCGCTCTCGCATCGCTTCCTTCGCTTCTCCTTCTCGACGAGCCGCTCGCCGGGCTTTCTGCGACCGAGAGGCAGGAAATCAGGGAACTGATCGGGAGGCTGCGCAAAGGGCGCACGATCGTTCTCGTCGAGCACGATATGGACGCCGTCTTTGCCCTTGCCACGCGCATCGTGGTTTTGCGCGAGGGCAGCCTCCTCGCCGAAGGCATCCCCGAGCAGATCCGCCGCGACCGCCGGGTTCGCGAGGCCTATCTCGGCGGCGTCAAGGCCCCTGCCAATGCTTGAGGTCGACCGTATCAACAGCTTCTACGGCGACTCTCACGTTCTTTTCGACGTGAGCATGAAGGTGCGCGCCCACGAAGTGGTGGCGCTTTTGGGACGCAACGGCGCCGGAAAAACCACGACCCTCAAAACCATCGCCGGGGTCATCCGCCCGCGTTCCGGCACGATCCACTTTGCCGGCGAGCCGATCCACCGCCTTGCGAGCCACGCGATCGCGCGCCTCGGCCTGCAGCTCGTTCCCGAGGAGAGGCGGATCTTTGCGACGCTCACGGCAGAGGAGAATTTGCGGCTCGCCGCATTGACCGTTCCCGATCCGTGGCCGGTCGAGCGCATCTTCGACACCTTTCCTCGTCTTGCCGAGCGCCGCCGTGCGCGCGGCGGGCATCTCTCCGGAGGAGAGCAGCAAATGCTGGCGATCGCCAGGGCTCTCATCCGCTCCCCGAAGCTCATTCTCCTCGACGAACCTTTCGAAGGGCTGGCGCCCGTCATCGTCGAAGATCTGCTGAGTCTCTGCCAGCGCCTCGCCGAAGCGGGACCGACGATCGTCATCGTCGAGCAGAACGTGCGGGCCGCGCTTTCTCTGGCGCAGCGGGTCTATATCCTCAATAATGGTCACAACGTGTTCGAAGGAACCCCGCGCTCGCTGCACGACAATCCCGAGGTCATGAGCCGCTACATCGGTGTCGGCGCCGAGGAAGAGGCGATCTGATCCGGGGCTCGACAGCCGTCGAGGAAATCCGCGCCCAACCCGGGCGCCGGATCAGGCTGCATTCCATTCCGGTCTCCTGTCCCTATCTCGACCCGATCGGACGGTCATGGGGGCTGATCCACCGGCATACGCCCACAATAAGTGCTACGCCGGTTTCAAGGAGTTCAAAGCGGCAGTCCTCAGATTCTTGCGCGACACCGTGCCGAGGAACTGGCGCGAGTTTTGTGACGAGGTCACCGACAACTTCCGGATCATCAATCCGGCGGATTTTCGGGTTCTCGCCTGAACGGGGTACGAAGAGGAAAGACACTCAAGGAGGGCACCATGAAGATCGGCTTTATCGGCCTCGGCATGATGGGTTCGGGAATGGCCGCAAACTTGCAAAAGGCCGGGTACGAGCTGGTCGTCCATGATCTGAGTCGAGCGGCGGCCGAACCCTATCTGGCGAAAGGCGCGGTATGGGCTCCAAACCCGCGCGCTGTCGCCGAGAACTCCGAAGTCGTATTCACCTCGCTACCCGGCCCCTCCGAGGTCGAAGCGGTGGCCCTTGGGCAGGACGGGATCCTTTCCGGCATGAGCCCTGGCAAAGCCTATTTTGACCTTTCGACCAATTCTCCGACTCTCGTCAGGAGGATCCACGCCGCCTTTGCCGAAAAGAACGTCCATATGCTCGACTCCCCCGTCAGCGGCAGGCCGCTCGGGGCGCAGACCGGGCAGCTTGCGCTTTGGGTCGGCGGCGAAGAGCAGATTTTCAACCGCTACAAGACGGTGCTCGATGCGATGGGCGATAAGGCGCGCTATGTCGGCCCGATCGGCGCAGGTTCGGTTACCAAGCTCGTCCACAACGGCACCGGCTATTGCCTTCGGACCGCTCTCGCCGAGATGTTCACGATGGGGGTCAAGGCCGGGGTTGAGCCGCTCGCGCTTTGGGAGGCTATGCGCGGCGGCTTCTACGGCCGCCGCACCATCGTCGACGAGCTCATTGATAGGTTTCTGCCGGGAAAATACGAGCCCGCCGGTTTTGCCTTGCGCCTCGCCCACAAGGATATGACTCTGGCGACGGCCCTCGGACGCGAGTTCAACCTGCCGCTGCGGATGGCCAATCTGGCGCTGGCGGAATTGACCGAGGCTTTGAACCGCGGCTGGGGAGAACGCGACTCGCGTTCGGCGATGCTCCTGCAGGTGGAACGCGCCGGAGTGGAGATCAAGGTGGATCCGCAACGCATCCAAGATGTGATCGAACGCGATCCTTCCGGTTCCGGCGCCCCCCACCGCGGCTGACCTCTCCCGCCCCGGCATGGCGGTCGCCCGGTCGCGATCGACGCGGAAAAGATGGCGGCTCTTGTTGCGGCGGCGCGCCCGGGAAGGGAAGGTGCTCGCGGATCGGGCGCGGCCAAGCCGCCGCCGCTCGCCTGAAGCGGCAGGCCCGCGAGCAGAGCGCCGGCCGGCGTCATCGGCGGGTCGTCATCAAGGCGCGGATCGTCCGCCACAGGCTCGGCAACGGCGCCGCCGGCGCGCAGGGCGCGGGAGAGACGCTTGGCTGGGGCGGGAGGATTCGAACCTCCGTATGGCGGAATCAAAATCCGCTGCCTTACCTCTTGGCTACGCCCCAAAACCTTTTGCCTGCGCCCGGCACAGCGCCGCCCGGAGCATTATCGAAAGAAAGGCGCCCCTTCGACAAGACCCGGATTTCCAGAGAGCGCTTCCTTGCCGAAGGCCGCCCTCCGCCGTTGCCGCCCGCCCGGCCTGCCGGCAGCCGAAGCGGCTCCCTTCCGGGGCGACTTCAGAGCTGCGCGCTTTCCTTTTTCGCTCCCGCTCCTCGCGCCGGTTGACGCTGTCGGCGATCGGACGATAAGAAATGCGCCGGCAAATGCGCGCGGCGGGTTTTGCGCCTCGGCTTCGAAGAGCTTCGGGCGCAAATTCAAGCGAGAGGGTCGCGCATTTCCGCTTCGCCTTCGGTCGGAGAAGAGAGAGGATCCATGCTCAATGCGGCGGTGGTCGGGCTTGGATGGTGGGGGCAGACGATCGTGCGCATGCTCGAGGGAAGCGGCAAGATCCGTCTCGCCCGGGTGATGACCCGTAGCGCCGCCGGAACCCAGTTTGCCAAGGCACGCGGCCTTGCGGTCGCGACCGATTACGAGCAACTCTTGGCCGACAAGACGGTCGAGGCCGTGATCTTGTGCACCCCCCACACCACCCATCTGCGCCTCGTTCTCGCCGCTGCACAAAAGGGAAAGCACGTCTTTTGCGAAAAGCCTCTGGCTTTGAGCCTCGCCGACGCCAAAGCCGAGATCGCGGCCTGTAACGCCGCGAACGTCGTTTTGGGCGTCGGCCACGAACGGCGCTTCGAGCCCGGCATTCTCGAACTGCGCCGGCGGGTGGAAAAGGGAGAACTCGGCAAGATCCTGCAAATGGAAGCGACCTTCAGCCAGGACAAGTTTTTTACGATCGCCCCGGACAACTGGCGGTTTTCCCCGACCGAGGCGCCGGCCGGCCCTTTGACCGCGACAGGCATCCACATGCTCGACCTCGCGATCAGTTTTTTCGGGCCCGCGGAAAAGGTGGTCGCGGGCTCCCGCAACCTCATGGGCGCCTTCGCCAACGGCGATACGCTCGCCCTCCTTCTGATGTTCAAAAGCGGCGTTCAGGCCTTGATCGGCGCCCTTCTCGCCACTCCCTTCGATGGCCGTTTCGCCCTTTACGGGAGAAAGGCCTGGGCGGATCTTCGCGATCTGAGCCACCCCGATGCGCCGAGCAGTTCCACTCTCACCCTTTGCCGCGAAGGCGGAGGCCGGGAGACGATGGAGTTCAAAGGGAGTTCGGCGGTGCGCGACAATCTCGAAGCCTTTGCCGAGGCCGCCCTCGGCATACGCCCATATCCCATCACCCAACAGGAAATGATCTCGAACATCGCGGCGCTCGAAGCCGCGTTCAAATCGGCCGCGAGCGGAGAAGTGGAAAAGGTTGCCGCTTGAGGGTTCCCCGGAATCGGTCACAAAGGGTTTGAAGGAGAAAAAGATGAGCGCGAATTTCGGCATCACCGGCCTCGATTGGCAGCAACGCATCAACTGGGAGCGCCTGCGCAACTACCGCCTCGAACGGGCGCGCGAGCGGATGAAGGCCAAGGGGCTCGGCGCGCTCCTTTTGATGTATGACGAGAACGTGCGTTATGTGACGGGGACCTTGACCCCGGGCTGGAACCGGTTGAAGCCCGGGCTTCGGTACGCGATGCTGTGCGGCGACGACAAGCCCGTGCTCTTCGAACAGGGCGATATCGGCCTTCAGGTCGAGCGCCATTCGCCTTGGATCCCGAAACGCAACCTGCGCTGGTCTTACGCCTGGATCAAAGGCGCAGCCGGCCCCGCTTCGACGCAACAGGTGACAAAGTTCACCCGCGCCGTCATCGAGGAAATGAAAAAGGCGCAAGTCGGCGGCATGAAGCTCGGCGTCGATTTCGTCGACATCAACATGCTGCAAGCCTTCAAGGACGCCGGCATCGACTGGACCGACGGCATGACGCCGATGATGGAGGCGCGCGCGGTCAAAAACGAGGACGAGCAGGAATGCATGCGCATCGTCGGCGCCATCGGCGACGCCGCGCATTGGGAATGCATGAAGTTCCTCCGCCCCGGGCGCACCGAGAACCAGGTCACCGCCCACATCATGGAGTATTTGTACTCGATCCCCGGGATGGAAGACGTCGAGGACGTGATCGTCTCTTCCGGTCCCAATACCTGGCCCAACTGGCGCAATTTTTCCGACCGCATCATCCAGCCCGGCGACATCGTCTTTATGGATCTCGCGGCGCTCACCTGGAACGGCTACAAGTCCTGTTATTACCGCACCTATTGCGTAGGCAAAGAGCC
>JAJYIC010000047.1 GCA_021790295.1 Pseudomonadota bacterium
GTGGCTTGTCACCATGACCACCCCCGGTTTGTGAACCCCGCGCGTGGTCATGCACTGGTGCGCCGCCTCGATCACCACGGCCACCCCTTTGGGGTGGAGGACCTCGTCGATGGTGCTGGCGATCTGCACCGTCATCTTTTCCTGGATTTGCAGGCGCCGCGAATAGACCTCGACGAGGCGCGCGAGCTTCGAGATGCCGACGACACGATGGCGCGGCAGATAGGCGATGTGCACCTTGCCGATGATCGGCGCCAGGTGGTGCTCGCAATGCGACTCGAAGCGGATCTCTTTCAAGGTGACGATTTCGTCGTAACCGTCCGCCTCTTCGAAGGTGCGTTGCAGCAGCGCCGCCGGGTCTTCGTCATAGCCGCTGAAATAATCGCGATAGGCGCGCACGACCCGTTCGGGCGTCGCGATCAGCCCTTCGCGTTGGGGATCATCGCCCGCCCAGCGGATCAGGGTTTTGACCGCCTCTTCGGCTTCACTTTGGCTCGGCCGCGCCGCGCCGTTCGGTTTTTGCGCGCGCGCCCCGGAGGGGGCGCTGGATGACAGGCTTTGTGACGACATTCCTCTTACTTTCAGTTTTCGGGCGCCGCAACTGCCCGTTTCCATACCTGCGGCGAGGTCAATTGAGCCGCACCTGTTGATGCGGGCTGTCGAGGGAAAATGCCGGGATGGCGACTTCGAAGCGCTCGCCGCTTTTCGTCTCCATCTGGTAGCTGCCGACCATGATCCCCGACGGTGTCGGGAGCGGCGTGCCGCTCGTATATTCGAAACTCTCCCCCGGACGCAACAGGGGTTGTTCGCCAACCACCCCCGCGCCGCGCACTTCTTCGATATGGCCGCGGTTGTCGGTGATCCGCCAATGGCGGCTTTTGAGCTGGACCGTTTCGAGCCCCCGGTTCTCGATGCGGACGTGATAGGCCCAAACGTAACGCTCGTCCAAGGGCGAGGACTGCTCTTCGAGATAAAACGGTTTGACCGTCACCCTGATCGACCGTGTCGTTTCGGTATACATCCCTCTCAGCCTCTCTCCGAGAGGCGCGCCGACAGTGAAGCCTTTCATCAGAGAATGTCGATCGCGCGCCGCAGCCCGTCAAGGCCGCCCGCCCGACGGGGCGAGAAGGCTGAGAATTCTTTCGTCGACGGGCTGCCGCGAGCCTTCGGGATGGATCGGCTGGATCGTGACCTGGTCTGCGCCTGCGGAGAGATGCGCTTCGATGCGGGCGCGGATGGCCTTCTCGTCGCCCCAGGCGACCATCTGGTCGATGAATCGGTCGGAGCCGCCGCCGGCAAGATCGGAGTCGGAAAATCCCTGAAAGCGCCAGCCGTTGACGTAGTTTTCGAGCGCCAGATAGCGTGCGAGAGCCTCGCGCCCCGCCCGCCGCGCTTTGGCGGCGTCGGTGTCGAGGAGAACCCATACTTCCGGGCATAAAAGCTTCCGGGGCCCGAGGATGGCGCGCGCCTTTTGGGTATGCTCGGGGATCGTGTTGTAAGGATGGGCTCCATCCGCCAGTTCGGCAGAAAGCGCGAGCATCTTCGGGCCGATCGCCGCCAACACGACAGGCGGCGTTTCGGGCGCGGAAGGGGCGCCGTAAGGGGCTTTTTTCATCGCTTCGAGATAGGCGCGCATGGTGGCGAGAGGCTTGCCGTAAGCGTGGCCGCGAAGCCCTTCGACCGTCGGGCGGTGGGAGACGCCGAGGCCCAAAAGGAAGCGGCCGCGCGAAAGTTCGGCAAGCGCCTTCTGGCCGTTTGCCATCGCCATCGGGTCGCGCGCGTAGATGTTGGCGATGCCGGTGGCGACGACGAGGCTCTTCGTTTGCGCGAGAAGCCATCCCGAATGCACGAGAGCGTTGCGCCCGCGGCTTTCCGGGATCCACAAGGCGGAATAGCCCCACCCTTCGACGCGCCGGGCGAATTCCGCCGCGGCCTCGGCGCTCATCGCATCCATTCCGACCCAAACGCCAAGCGTTCCGAGTTTCATTGCCTTCTCCTCTCCTCGCGCGCAGTGTGGATCGGCAAGGCTTTCCCGTCCAGAGCGCCCTTTGCGGGTAGAGGCGAGCCGCCGGCGGAAAGGCGGGCGGCACTTGCCGCGCGGGGAAGGCCGGGCGATATGAAGGGGCGAGTCATGCCGAAGCCGGTTCCCGCCATCCTCCTCGCCCTCGCCACGTTCGGCCGGCGGCTCCCTTCGCCGCAACTTGAAGCGGAGCTGGGCGGATGAGAAACCCGCACGGCCGCGCCATCGCGCCCGGCGCGCCTGGCGCACAAGGCCGCCTCAAAGCCGAGTTCGGCGCCTTGAAGCGGATCGCTCCCTATCTCTGGCCGCGCGAGTCTTTGGCCTTGCGCCTGCGTGTGGCCCTGGCTTTGGGGCTTCTCGTCGCCGGCAAACTCGCCGCCATCGCCGTTCCCTTCCTTTACCGGTACGCCGTCAACAGGCTTTCGCCGCAAGCCTCGCCCGCTTTGGTCGCGGTTCCGCTCGCGCTCATCCTCGCCTACGGCCTCGCGCGGGTCTCCTCTCAAACTTTCAACGAGTTGCGCAACGCCGTCTTTGCCAAGGTCGGGCAGCGCGCGGTGCGGCTCATTTCGCTTTCGGTTTTCCGCCACCTGCACAGCTTGCCTCTCGCCTTTCACCTCGAACGCCGCACCGGAGGGCTTGCGCGCGCGATAGACCGCGGCACCGCGGCCATCGAATTCCTGCTTTCGTTCATGCTTTTCAATGTCGCGCCGACAATTGTCGAGATTTTGCTCGCCTGCGCGATCCTGTGGCGGCTTTACGACTGGAGGTTCGCCGCCCTTACCTTTGCCACCATGCTCGTTTACGTGGTTTTCACCTTTGCGGTAACCGATTGGCGCCTGCGCTTTCGCCGCGACATGAACGAGCGCAACACCGAGGCGAATACCCGGGCCGTCGAAAGCCTCCTCAATTTCGAGACCGTCAAATATTTCGCCAACGAAGACTTCGAGGCGGCACGCTATGACGAGGCGCTCAAAGGCTATGAGAAGGCCGCGGTCGGCAGCCAGACGACGCTCGCCTGGCTCAACATAGGCCAAGGGGTCATCATCTCGGCCGGTCTCGTCGGCGTGATGGGGCTGGCGGCGCAAGGGATCGCCAAAGGCGTGATGACGATCGGCGATTTCGTTCTCGTCAACGCCTATCTGATGCAGCTTTATACGCCTCTCAATTTCCTCGGCGTCGTTTACCGCAACATCAAGCAGTCCCTGACCGATCTCGAGCAGATGACGGCGCTTTTGGAGATCAGGCGCGGGATCGAGGGTGTTGCGGGCGCGCCTTCCTTTGCCGGCAACGGCGGGAGCATCCGCTTTGAAGGCGTCCGTTTTTCTTACGAGCCGCGCCGTCCCATTCTGCGCGGCCTCGATTTCGCGGTTGCGGCCGGCTCGAGGGTCGCGCTCGTGGGCCCTAGCGGAGCCGGCAAATCGACGCTCGCGCGCCTGATCTTCCGCTTTTTCGAGGTCGATGAAGGCGCGATCCTGATCGACGGGAGGGACATTCGCACGCTCTCCCCGGAAAACCTGCGCCGGGCGGTAGGGATCGTCCCCCAGGACCCGGTTCTTTTCAACGACACCATCTTTTACAACATCGCTTACGGCCGCCCGGGGGCGACCCGGGCCGAGGTCATTGAAGCGGCGCGTCTTGCCGCGATCGCGGAATTCATCGCCTCTTTGCCGCAGGGTTACGAGACCATGGTCGGCGAACGCGGGCTCAAGCTTTCGGGAGGCGAAAAGCAGCGCATCGCCATTGCCCGCGTCGTCCTCAAAGCGCCCCCGATCCTCATTTTCGACGAAGCCACCTCCTCTCTCGACAGCAACACCGAGAGGGAGATCGCCTCTCGCCTCGCCGGTTTTTGCCGCGGGCGCACCACCCTCGTCATCGCCCATCGGCTTTCGAGCATCCAGGACGCCGATCAGATCCTCGTCCTCGACCGCGGGCGCATTGTCGAGCGCGGCCGCCATTTGGAGCTTGTCGCCCTCGGAGGGCTTTACGCCCTGATGTGGGCCCGGCAACAAAAGAAGGCGCGGCGGCAAGCGCCGCTTGCGGCCGAGTGAGCGCGCTCCCTTCGCTCCTCGCGGCGCTCAAAGGGGGCGATCGGCGGGCTCTTGCGCGCGCCATAACCCTTGTCGAATCGACGCGCCCGGATCATCGCGAGGAAGCCGAAAGGCTTGTCGAAGCGATCCTGCCTTTTGCCGGAGGCTCGGTGCGGATCGGCGTCTCGGGGCCGCCCGGCGCCGGCAAATCGACCTTTATCGAGGCTTTCGGCCGCGCCGGGCTCGAACGGGGCCGGCGCATTGCGGTGCTCGCGCTCGATCCCGGTTCGAAGCGAGGAGGCGGCGCCATTCTCGGCGACAAGACGAGGATGGCGTTTCTTGCGAGCGCCCCCGAAGCGTTTATCAGGCCTTCTTCGGCCGGGGTGATCGAAGGCGGCGTCGGACGGCGGACGCGCGAAGCGATCCTTCTGTGCGAGGCGGCCGGTTTCGACGCGGTTCTCGTCGAGACGGTCGGCGCCGGGCAAAGCGAGACGGCGGTCTCGGAAATGGCCGACATGCTGATCGTGATCCTTTCGCCTGCGGGCGGCGACGAGTTGCAGGGGTTGAAGCGCGGCATCCTCGAAGTCGCGGACATGATCCTCATCAACAAGGCCGACGGGGAACTCGCTCCTCTCGCGCGGCGCGCCGAAGCCGAATACCGGAGCGCCTTGCGCCTTTTGCGTCCGCCCTGCCCCGAGTGGCAGGTGCCGGTGCGCGCAGTCTCCGCGCTCGAAGGCACCGGGATCGCCGCAATCTGGGAGGATGTCGAGCGCTTCCGCGCCGTTGCCGAGGCTTCGAACGGTTGGGCAGAGCGGCGCGCCTTGCAGGCGCGCCGGGCTCTCTGGTCCGAGATCGAAGAGAGCCTTCTCGAGCGCTTGCGCGCTGCGCCCCAGCTCGCGCGCCGGCTTCGCCTCGAAGAGGCAGAGGTCACGGCGGGAAAGAGAAGCCCGTGGGCCGCCGCCCGCACCCTTATCTCCCTTTTTCTCGGCGAGAACCCGGCCTCGAAATAGGAAGGGAAGCGCAATGGGGAGAGGACTCAAAAGGGCAAGGCGGCGATGCGGCGCCCGGTCCAGGAAGGCCTCGGCAAAAGCGCGTGAGCGGCTGCCGCCGCGGCAACGCGGGAAGCCGCTTCGGCAGGGAAGGGGACGACCCGCCTTCTCCCGAGATCGACGTGCAGATAGAGAAGCTCCTGCATCGCCGCGCTTTCGCTCCCCTCGCCGAGGGTCATTTCATGGGCGAGATGGAGCCGCTTTTCGTCACGGCCGAGGATCAGGCTTTTGACCCGCACCCTGTCGCCGAGGAAAAGCTCGCGCCGGTAGAGAATATGGGTTTCGGCGACAAAGGTGCCGCAGCCGGTTCTTTCCTTGTAGTCGCGGCCGATGTCGAGGGCGTCGAAAAGAGCATCGGTCGCCCAATCGAACAAAACCACGTAATAGGCGAGATTCATGTGGCCGTTGATGTCGATCCACTCGGGGCGGACCTCGCCTTCGAAACCCTCGAACGGGGCGGGAAAGCTCATCTCACCGGCAATCGGGCAAAGCGTTTGTCGCATGTCGCGCAACTGCAATTGAACTCTGGCGGCACTTCATCGTCAATCGCGGTCGCTCGCGGTCAATCGCCGTCAAACATGTTGGCGCCCGCGGCTGCGAGCCGGCTTGACGGCAAAGGGAAGGGGGCCTAGAAGCTTCGATCGCGCAGCCTTTTCGGGCGCGCGGCTGAGGACGGAATCAGAGGATCGAAGGTCGAGGCGGGCATGGCACAGCGCTGCGCAGTCACCGGAAAAGGCGTCCAGGTCGGGCATAACGTCAGCCATGCCAACAACAAGACAAAGCGCCGTTTCCTGCCGAATTTGCAGACGACGAGGCTTTTTTCGGAGGTCTTGGGCCGCATCAGGCTGCGCCTCAGCGCCGCCGCCATCCGCACGATCGAACATAAGGGGGGGCTCGACGCGTTTTTGCGCGATGCCTCCGAGCGCAAGCTTTCGGCCGAACTGCGCCGCCTCAAACGGCGGGTCGAAGCGGCAAGCGCGCGCCAGCTAGGCTCCTAGCCTAAGGCCCGCCCGGTCGAAGGCCACGAGCGCCAAGCGCATCCCGCTCCGCCGGCACCGGAGCCGGGGTGCCGTGCGGGTTTGCGTTTTTCTTTTTCTTGCCGCCTTTGCCGGCACGCGTCTCCTCGCTCCTGCGGCGGCGGCCGATCTTTCCTATCAGACGGTGATCCTCGGCGCCAAGCCCGCAGCGCTCGCCGCGCTTTTGAACAATGTCTCGCAATTGAAGGCGCTCCAAGATCGTCCTCCGCCGTCGCGCGGGGCGCTCGATCGGCGCGCCGAGCGCGACCTCAAATTCCTCGAAGAGGCCGCCCACAGCCGCGGCTACTGGGGCGCAAAGGCGAAATACACCATCGATTTCGCCGCCCGCCCGGCAAAGGTGATGGTCAGGGTCGAACCGGGGCCGCTTTACCGCGTCGGGGAGATTGCGGTGTTGGGGCCTTCGGGGAAGCCGCTTTCCGTTCCGAGCCCCAAAGGCGCTGCCGCCTTGCCTCTCCGCCGCGGCGACCCTGCCGAAACGGCCCCGGTCGTCGCCATGGGAGAGGCGCTTTTGGCGCGGCTCGAAGAAGAAGGCCATCCCTTCGCCAAAATCCTGCAGCGGCGGGTGGTGATCGACAAAGAGACGCTGAGGATGCGGGTCACATGGGTTCTCGATCCCGCTCCTCTCGAGCGTTTCGGCCCGATCGCGGTTTCGGGGCTGAAGACGCTCGACAAGGGCTACGTCGAGCGGCGCGTGCGCTGGCGGCGGGGGGCTCTTTATGATTCGCGCAAGGTCGAGGCGACGCGCCAGGCCCTCGCCGCGAGCGGTCTTTTCAGCACCGTCCTGATCACCCCGGCGCGGGCTCCTGGCCACCCGGAAGAGGCCCTGATGAGGATCGCCTTCACCGAGCGTGCGCCGCACACGATCGGGGCCGGCGTCGCCTATAATTCGAACATAGGCGCCGCCGCGCGGCTTTTCTGGCAGGATCGCAACCTGTTCGGCCATGCCGAAGACTTGCGGCTTTCGAGCGAATTCGGGGAACAGACAAAAGGGGCGTCGGTCGATTTTCGCCGCCCCGATTTCCTTCTTCCCGATCAGGATTTTCTCGCGGTCGCCAAGGTCGAGGACGATACGCCCCTTGCCTATCACAGCCGCCGCGGGGCCATCTCGGCAGGATTCGAGCGCCGTTTCGGCCGCTTCCTTTCGGGCGGCGGCGCCCTAAGCCTTGAAAAAGCGAACGTCGTCCAACTCGCCGCGCTTTCTCTCATCACCGCCAGCGAGCGCACGCAGCACTACGCGCTTGTGGGGCTTCCACTTTATCTCAAATACGACTCGACCGACAGCCTTCTCAACCCGACCCGCGGCATCCGCTGGCAGGTTGCGGCGACCCCGTACCAGAGTTTTTCCGGTCAAAACCTCGATTTCGCGTCGAGCTGGGCGTGGCTGAGCGCCTACCGGCGTCTTGCGCCCGGAGGGCGTTGGGTGCTGGCGCTGCGCGGTGCCGTCGCCTCGATCGAAGGCGGGCCTTCGCTCCTTTCGATCCCGGCGGATAAGCGCATCTACGCCGGCGGCGGCGGCTCGATCCGCGCTTACGGTTATCAGATGGCGGGGGCGCTCGACAGCGAAAACAGGCCGATCGGAGGCAAGTCGAGCGCCGTCGTCGATCTCGAGCTCCGGATCAGGGTCACCGGAAAATTCGGCGTCGTGCCGTTTCTCGATGCCGGCAGCTCTTACCAGAAAAGCGTGCCGCAACTGCGCGAGCGCCTTTTTTACGGCCCCGGTCTCGGCTTCAGATATTATACGCCGTTCGGGCCTTTGCGCCTCGACGTCGCGACGCCTTTCGACCGCCGCGGCGCCGATGCGCCGGTCGAGGTTTATATCAGCATCGGCCAGGCGTTTTGATGGCTCGGTTGCGCCATGTCGCCTTGGGTTTGGCGGTCTTTCTCGCTGTTGTCGGCGCCGTTTCGGCCGCCGCCTTTGTGGTTGCCGAGACCCCGTTCGGAAAGGCCTGGATCGCGCGCGAGGCGGGCCGCCTTTTGAGCGGACCGGGTTTGAGCTTTTCCCTCGAAGGGCTTTCCGGCATCCTTCCTTTCCGCGTGAGGGCAAAGCGCATCACCCTCGCGGACGGCAAAGGGAAGTGGCTCAAGGTCAGGGATGCGGCGATCGATCTGTCCGCGCGGGCGCTTCTTGGCGGGCGGGTGCGGGTCCGCCTTGCCGCAGCGCGGGAGATCGAACTCTCCCGCCTTCCTGTTTCCCCACCCCCCAAAAAGCCGGCCCGGGGAGGGTTTGCGCTTCCCCGCCTGCCGTTCCCCTTGAGCCTCGAACGGTTGCAGGTGGGGCGGCTCGTCCTCGCGGCCCCTCTTCTCGGCGAGCGCGTCACCGCGACGCTTCAAGGCCGCGCCGCTCTCGCCGGGCAAAGCGGCCGCGCCTTTCTCGATTTGCACCGCACCGACGGCGTGCCGGGCGCATTGAATGTCGCCCTTTCGCTTTCGCATTCCCTTCTCGAAGTTCATCTCGCCGCCCGGGAGCCGACCGGCATCCTTATCGACCGCCTTTTCAAGCGTCGCGACCATCCGCCTTTTGCGCTTTCTCTCGACGGCAAAGGGCCGCTCGACGATTGGCGCGGACGGCTTTCCGCTTCGGCGGGAAGGCTTGCCCATCTCTGCGCGCGCCTGCGCCTTTCGGTGCGCGCCCGCACTCTATTTTCTCTCTCCGGCAGGGCGTCACTTGCAAAATTGCTCCCTCCCGCGTTCGCCCCCCCTTTTGGAGAGCGTCTGAAATTCGGCCTTTCCGCGACGGTGGCTCCGGTACTCGCGCTCGATCGGCTTGCCATCGAGGCCGCAGGCGGGCGGATTACGGCAAAGGGACGTCTCGGCAAAAGGCGGCGGAGCCTGAGCGCGGAGGTCAGGGCTACCGCGCCCGATCTTTCCCTGTTGAAAGGGCTGATCGGCGTCCCGATCGCGGGGAGCGCGAGGCTTTGGGCAAGGCTCGATGGAACGCTTTCGCAACCGCGGCTCAAAGGAAAACTCAGGGCGCGTGCGCTTTCCTTTGGCCCGGCGAGCGCGGAAAGGCTTTCGGCAAACATCAGCGCTCGCCTGCCCGAACCGGCTCCCGGAAAGCGCCCCGAACTCGAGGCCAAAGGAAAGGTCTTCGGGATCCTCTTCCCTTCGGGCTTGGCCCTTCCGGAAGAGCCCCTTTCCTGGTCGCTTGCCGCGCGTCTTTCCCGCGACGGCGGGTTCGATCTGACGCGCTTTGATGCGTCGGGTTTCGGGGCAAAGGCTTCGGCCTCGGGGAAGATCGCCGCGGGCGGCGGCGGATTTTCCGGCCGCCTCG
Source organism: Pseudomonadota bacterium (assembly GCA_021790295.1). GTDB lineage: Bacteria > Pseudomonadota > Alphaproteobacteria > ATCC43930 > CGMCC-115725 > AP-15. The sequence continues at coordinate 9,402 of JAJYIC010000047.1, forward strand.
CCCTCGAAGCCCAAGATCTCGGCGCGTTTTCGGCCCTCGCCGGGCGCCCGCTCGCCGGCGCGATGCGCCTCGAAGCGCGGGCGCAAAGCCGGGGCGCGACCGGCTTTGCCGTCACTTTCGAAGGCAAAGGCCAAGGGATCAAGACAGGAATTGCCGAAGCCGACGCTCTTCTCGGCGCAAGGCTCGCCATCGCCGGAGAGGCCGAACGCGACAACAAAGGTGCTTTCCGTCTCGAACGCTTTTCGCTCGCGGGAAAGGATGGCGCGCTTTCGGCAAAGGGCGGGCTCGATCCGCGTTCGCGGCTTTCCCTTTCGCTCGCCTTCTCTCTGCCTCGCCTCGAGCCTTTGGGCGCTCTCGTCAAGGCGCCGCTTGAGGGCAGTCTTCAGGGCCACGCCCGGATCGAGGGTCCTCTCGATAGTCCCGCCCTTCTCGGCGAGATAAAGGGAAAAGGGATCGCGCTCGGCCGCCAAAGGCTCGACCGGCTCTCGCTCGACGCAAAGATCGCCGATCTTGCGAAACCGGCGGCGGCGCTCGACGGCGCCTTTCGTTCGGGCGCGCTTGCCGGTTCATTCTCCCTTTTGGCAAAGCCTCTCTCGGCAGAGGCGATCGCGTTTAGAGGGCTGCGCCTTTCCGCAGGGAAAAGCGCCTTTAGCGGAAATCTCGAACTGTTTCCCTCGACCGGCCTTCTCGATGGCGCGATCGCGGGACGGGTCGGCGATCTCGAACCCTGGTCGGCACTTTTTGGCATTCCTTTGAAAGGCCGCCTCGAGGTGAAGGCAGGGTTTGCCGCCGGGCGCGGGCAAAGGCTTTCCCTTCGCGTTTCAGGCGAAAGGCTCGCCGCCGCTGCGTGGAAATTCGCCCATTTCTCGCTTACAGCCGAACTTTCCGGTCTCTGGCAGAGAGCGCAAGGGAAAGGCCGGATTTCGCTTGCCGGCTTGCGCTTTAACGAATCCGCGGCCAAGACCGTTTCGCTTTCCTTTAGAAGCCTCCGCAGCGGGGATTTCGCCCTCAAAGGCGCTCTCGAAGGGGCTCTCGAAGGCCGTCCCGCGGCTCTTTCTTTGACCGGGGATTTGAGCCTTGGCGCCCTTTTCGAAAGGCTCCGAGTGGGTCGCTTCGAAGGCAGTTTCGCCGGCGCCGCGGTTTCTCTCGGCAAGCCTCTCGTCCTCGCCCGGCAGGGCGCCGATTTCGCTTTCTCTTCCCTCGATTTGCGCCTCGGCAAAGGGCGTCTTTCGGGAAGCGGAAAGCTCAGGGGGGATATCCTGCGCTTGAACCTCAAAGGCGCCGGTCTCCCTGTCGCGCCTTTGGCGAGCCTTTTCGGCTATCCGTCCTTTTCCGGAGAGGCCTTTTTCGATGCCGAACTCGGCGGCACCGTTGCGGCGCCGAAAGGGCACGCGGCTTTCGCCCTCAAAGGGCTTCGCGTCGGCCTTTCCAAATTGCGCCAGCTTCCCCCTCTCGCTTTCAGCCTCGAAGGCAATTGGGAGGGCAAAAGGATCACATTCAAAGGCGGGCTAAAAGGGCTTGCGAAGGATCGCATCGCCGTTGACGGCTCCTTGCCGCTGGTTCTCTCGAAAGCGCCCTTTGCCCTCGCCATGCCCGCCGATGGGCGCCTCCGACTCCATGCCAAAGGCGGGGGCGATCTCGCCCATTTCTCCGCTCTCTTGTCATTCGGCGAAGACTGCGTTTC
>JAJYIC010000048.1 GCA_021790295.1 Pseudomonadota bacterium
CCGGTTTGAGGAGAGGGAAAAGGGATGGCGCAAGTTGCGCTGCGCAACATTGTCAAGATGTTCGACCGCACCCCGGCGGTTCAAGGGATCGATCTCGATATACGCGACCGCGAATTCATCGTGCTTGTCGGTCCCTCGGGCTGCGGCAAGACGACGACTTTGAGAATGATCGCAGGGCTCGAAGAGGCGACCTCCGGCGAGATCTACATCGGCGACGAGCTCGTCAACGATGTGGCGCCGAAGGACCGGGACATCGCGATGGTCTTCCAGAACTATGCGCTCTACCCGCATATGTCTGTGTTCCAAAACATGTCTTTCGGGCTTCGGCTCAAGCGGTTCCCGAAAGAAGAGATCAAGCAGCGCGTCGAAGAGGCCGCGCGCATCCTCGATATCGGCAATCTGCTCGACCGCCGCCCGCGGCAGCTTTCGGGCGGGCAGCGCCAGCGCGTCGCCATGGGCCGCGCCATCGTCCGCCATCCCAAGGTGTTTTTGTTCGACGAGCCTCTTTCCAACCTCGACGCCAAGCTGCGCGTGCAGATGCGCACCGAGATCAAAAAGATTCACCAGCAGGTCACGACGACGACCGTCTATGTGACCCACGACCAGGTAGAGGCGATGACTCTCGCCGATCGCGTGGTCATCATGAATGGCGGTCGGATCGAGCAGATCGGCTCTCCCCACGAGGTCTATCACACGCCGAAGACCCGGTTCGTCGCCGGCTTTATCGGTTCGCCGACCATGAACCTTTTGCCTTGCCAACTGACCCAGAACGGCTCCGGGCTTGCCGTGCGCCTTTCCGATTGGCTGACGTTACCGGTGCCGGCTTCGCATGTTGCGCGCTATCAGCCGCGCGTCGGCTCCGAACTCGTCTTCGGTCTTCGCCCGGAGCACCTGACCGAAGGGCGCGGCGAGATGCCGCCGGGCGCCGCCGCTTTCGAAGCCCCGCTCGATGTCGTCGAGCCTATGGGCATGGAGACGATGGTCTATTTCCTCGTCGGCGGGACCGAAATCTGCGGCCGCGTCAACCCCGCCGCCGCGGGCAAGGCCGGCGAGAGGATGCGCCTCGTCGCCGACCTCAATCAGATGCATCTGATCGACCCGGAAAACGATCTGGTGATCTAAGGCTCGGCAAAGAGTCGTAGAAGGGTTTGCCGCTTTCCTTCGCGGCGGAGAGGCCCCTTACGCCTGCGCCCTGAAGACTTCCTTCAGCCGGCCGTCTTCGAGAGCGGCGATGCGGCCAAGGCGGCGCGCGAGTTCGAGGTTGTGGGTGGCGACGAGGGCGGCGAGACGGGTGCGGCGGACGAGATCCAAAAGAAGCGTCAGCACGCTTTCCCCCGTCGCGTGATCGAGGTTTCCCGTCGGCTCGTCGGCAAAAAGGATTTTCGGGTCGTTGGCAAGAGCGCGGGCGATCGCGACGCGTTGCTGTTCGCCGCCCGAAAGACGCGCCGGGCGGTGTTCGGCCCGCGCCTCGAGCCCGACCCCTTTGAGCAGCGCCGCCGCCTTCTCCCTCGCCGTCCGACGCGGCACCCCCGCGATCATCTGCGGCAACATGACGTTTTCGAGCGCCGAAAATTCGGGCAGAAGATGGTGGTACTGGTAGACGAAGCCGAGCCGCGAACGGCGCAAAAGGGTTCGCCCTTCATCGGAAAGCCGGCCGCAATCCTCCCCTCCGACAAAAACGCTTCCCTCGTCCGGCCGTTCGAGAAGTCCGGCGACGTGAAGGAGGGTCGATTTGCCGGCGCCCGAAGGGCCGGTCAAGGCCACGGTTTCGCCCGGCTCCAAAACGAGATCGACGCCGTCGAGAACGCGAAGGAGAGCCCCGCCTTGGCGAAAGATCCGGCGCACGCCAGAGAGTTCGAGCGCCGCCGTCCGGCTTTGCGCCATCCCGCCTACTCGTAACGCAAAGCCTCGACCGGGTCGAGACGGGCCGCCCGCCAGGAGGGATAAACCGTCGCGAGGAACGAGAGCGCGAGCGCCATCAAGGCGACGGCTGCGACCTCGTGCGGGTCGATGCGCGCCGGTATGCGGGTGAAGAAATAGATTTCGGCCGAAAACAGGTTGGTGCCGATGAGGCTCTGAATGAATTGCCGGATCGCCTCGATGTTTTCGGTAAAAACGATGCCGAGAAGGAGTCCGAAAAGCGTCCCCGCGACGCCTATGCTCGCGCCGCTCAACATGAAAATCCTGAGGATCATCCCGCGCGAGGCTCCCATCGTGCGCAGGACCGCTATGTCCCTGCCCTTGTCCTTCACCATCATGATCATGCTCGAGATGATGTTGAAGGCGGCGACGAGAATGATGAGCGTCAGGATCAGAAACATCACGTTGCGTTCGATTTCGACCGCGCGGAAAAGGCTGAAATTGGCCTTCTGCCAGTCGACGATGCGATAAGAGGGGCCGAGAGCGGAGGCGATCCGGGCGCCGATGGCGGCCGCACGGTCGGGGTCGGCGACAGAGACCTGGAGCGCCGTCACCCCTTTTCCGGTGCGGAAAAAGAGCTGCGCCGCCGGCAAAGGCACATAAATGAAACTGCTGTCGTATTCGTACATGCCGACGTCGAAAAGGGCGGCGACGCGGTAGGTTTTGAGCCTCGGCATGGTGCCGAAAACGGTCGGCGTGCCGAGAGCGGAGATGACCGTCACCCGGCCTCCGACCCCGACCCCGAGGCTTTCGGCCAGGCGGTACCCGAGAGCGACGCCGTCGCCGCCGAAATTCTTGAGCGAACCGGCGAGGATGTGGCGCGTAAGTAAAGCTTGGCCGCGCAGGTCTTCGGGTCTGATGCCGCGGATGAGCGCGCCTCCGGCGCCCGTTTCCGTGGTCGCCATCACCTGCCCTTCGACGATCGGCACCGCGCTCAACACCCCGCGCAGTTTTTCCACCTTTAAGGCCAGGGAAGCGAAATTCTCGAGAGGCCCTTTTTGCGCGTAAACGCCGAGATCGCCGTTGATCCCGAGAATGCTCGAGAGAAGGGCCGCGCGGAAGCCGTTCATCACCGACATGACGATGATGAGGGTCGCCACGCCGAGAACGATCCCCAAAAGCGAAAAGATGGCGATGACCGAGATGAAGCCTTCCTGGCGCCGCGCGCGCAGATAACGGAAAGCAACCATCCTTTCGAACGGGTTGAGGATCATGAAAACCGCTCGATCGCGTTTTGCGGGGAGATTTCGGAACGCGCGCCGGTTCGCCTCTCCTTCAATTCGACCCTCCCCTGGGCCGCCCCGCGCGGGCCGACGATAAGCTGAAAGGGAAGACCGATCAGATCCATGGTCGCGAATTTGGCGCCCGGCGACTCTTCCCGGTCGTCGTAAAGAACCTCCGCCCCGGCGGCGAGAAGCTTTTGATAAAGATCTTCGGCCAGAGCGCGGCAACGCTCCTCTCCCGGACGCAGATCGATAAGACCCACTGCGAAAGGCGCGACGCTTTGCGGCCAAATGATCCCCTCTTCGTCGTGGTTGGCTTCGATCAAGGCGCCGACGAGGCGCGAGACGCCGATGCCGTAAGAGCCCATTTCGAGAGGAACGCTTTCGCCATCGGCACGCGCGGCGAAGGCGCCCATGGGTGCCGAGTATTTGGTCCCGAAATAAAAGGTTTGGCCGACCTCGATCCCGCGCGCCGCCACCAGCTTTTCGGGCGGCAGCGGACAGAGGGCGGGGTCGTGCTTCTCTTCGGTTGCGGCGTAACGCCGTGTCCAGCGCGCGAAAAGGGGTTCGAGATCGCTTTCGTAATCGACCTCGGCCGAGAGAATATCGGCTTCGAGCCACGCCCTATCGCAATAGACCTGCGATTCTCCGGTCTCGGAGAGGACGATGAATTCGTGGGAGAGATCGCCGCCGATCGGCCCGGTATCGGCGCGCATCGGGATCGCTTTCAATCCCATCCGCGCAAAGGTTCGCAGATAGGCAAAAAACATCTTGTTATACGAGTGTTTTGCCCCTTTCTGGTCGAGATCGAAACTGTAGGCGTCTTTCATCAGGAATTCGCGGCCGCGCATGACGCCGAAGCGCGGGCGCAGCTCGTCGCGGAATTTCCACTGGATGTGGTAAAGGTTTTTCGGCAGGTCGCGATAGCTCTTGATCGAAGCGCGGACGATCTCGGTCACCTGCTCTTCGTTGGTCGGGCCGTAAACCATCTCGCGTTCGTGGCGGTCGCGTAGGCGCAGCATCTCCTTGCCGTAGTCCTCCCAGCGCCCGCTTTCGCGCCACAGCTCCGCCGGCTGGATGGTCGGCATCAGGATCTCCTGCGCGCCGGCCTTGTCCTGCTCTTCGCGGACGATGCGTTCGACCTTTTTGAGAACCCTCTGGCCGAGCGGAAGCCAGGAATAGATGCCGGCGCTCGACTGCCGGATCATCCCGGCGCGAAGCATGAGGCGGTGCGATGCGATCTGCGCCTCGCTCGGGTTTTCGCGCATCAGAGGCAGGAAATATCGGGATAGGCGCATCGAACTCCCATCGCTCGCCAGCCTTCGGGCGCGCGCACTCTAGGGAAGAGGCGGGGGTCTGTCTATCGGAGCGGCGCGGGCGCCTTCGCTTGCGCCGAGGCTGCGCCTGCGAGAGGCGCCTTGCGGCGGGCGACGAGGCGTATAGGATCGCGACGCCGACGGGAGACCGGCAAAACAATCAGGGAGGGGTTCTCCATGGATGCGATCGAGGCGCTTATCGGCAGGGTTTCGCCGGCAGGGCTCGGCCCGCCCGGGCCCGGCGACGAGGAACTGCGCAAGATCCTCGAAGCCGCCGCCGCCGCCCCCGACCACGGCCGTTTGCAGCCTTGGCGCTTTATCGTGATGGCGGGAGAGGCGCGCGAGCGTCTCGGCGAGATCCTCGCGCAATCGCTCCAAAGGCGCGAACCGGATTCGCCCCCCGCGCGCCTCGAAGCCGAAAAAAGAAAGGCCTTGCGTTCCCCTCTCGTCATCCTCGTCGCCGCCGCCGTCAAAGAGAACCCGAACGTCCCCGAGGTCGAACAGATCGTTTCCGCGGGCGCGGCGGCGCAAAACATCCTTCTCGCCGCCCATGCCTTGGGTTTTGGCGGGTTCTGGCGCACCGGCGCCGTCGCTTACGACGGCGAGGCAAAGCGCGCTTTGGGGCTCGAGGAAAGCGACCGCGTCGTCGGATTCCTCTATCTCGGTTCCGTTGTCCTCGCGGGGCGGCCGCGGCGGGTCGAGATCGATCCCCTGGTGAGGCGCTGGTGAAGGGCGAGCCGCGCGCTCCAGGCGCAAAAGAGGAGCGAGATAGAATGAACCTCATTGAAAAGGAAGGCTGGGTGCGCCTCGCCCAAGAAAGCGACGTGGCGGAAGGGACGGCGATTGCGGTCAAGTTCGAAGATCGCGAGATCGCGCTTTACCATGTAGAGGGCGGAGGGTTTTACGCCACCGAGAACATCTGCACGCACGAATACGCGCAACTTTCCGAAGGCTGGCTCGAAGGCTATGAGATCGAATGCCCCCTTCACGCCGGGCGTTTCGACCTGCGCAGCGGCAAGGCCTTGTGCGCGCCCGTCGAAGAGGATGTAAAAACCTACGAGGTCCGCCTCGCCGGCGGCTGGGTCTATATAAGATCCCCTGATTGAGAGGGCATTTCGAGGACGGGTTCGATGTCGAGTTGCCAACCGCTTTCCGGCCTTTTCGTGGTCGAGATCGGCCACAGCATCGCCGCGCCTTATGCCGGCATGATCCTTTGCGAACTCGGCGCCGAGGTGGTCAAGGTCGAAAACCCCAAAGGGGGCGACGCGGCGCGGCTTTGGGGCCCTCCTTTTTCCGCCGGCGCCGCGACCTGCTTTCAGGCTTTCAACCGCGGCAAGCGCGGGATCAGCGTCGATCTCGCAAAGCCGCAGGAAAAAGAGCGCCTTCGCGCTCTCATCCTCGAACGCGCCGATGTTCTCATCCACAATTTGAAATTCGGCGCTCTCGACCGTTTCGGCCTTTCCGCAGAGAGCCTTCTTTCGCAAAAGCCCGCTCTCGTCTATTGCCCGATCGGCGCCTTCGGAACCAAGGGACCGTTGCGCGAGCGCCCGGGCTATGACCCGATGATGCAGGCTTATGGCGGCCTCATGAGCCTTCTCGGCGAGGAAGGAAGGCCCCCGGTCCGGGTCGGTGTCTCGATCATCGACATCGCGACCGCGTTATGGGCGGTGACGGGGATCCTCGCCGCTCTTGCCGAACGCAACCGCACCGGAAAAGGCGGTCTCGTCGACGTCTCGCTTTACGAGACCACTCTCGCCTGGATGACCTTGCCGATCACCGCCTATCTCGCAAACGGCGAGATCCCCAGACGCTTCGGCTCGGGGATCGAGCAGATCGTGCCGTACCAGGCCTTTGTCGCGGCCGACGGCGCGATGATGGTGGCCGCCGGAAACGACAATCTCTTCCGCCGCCTTGCCGCCGCGCTCGGCCGGCCGAGCCTTGCCGAAGACCCGCGTTTCCGCACCAATCCCGACCGCGTCGTCAATCGCGAGGCGCTCATCGCGATCCTCGCCGATGTTTTTGCGACCGAACCCTTGCGCGTGTGGAAGGAAAAGCTCGAAAGCGCCGGCATCCCTTGGAGCCCCATTCAGGATGTGGCAGAGGTCGTCGCCGACGCGCAGACGAAGGCTCTCGGGATCATCCAGGAAGCGCCGGAAGAAGCGCTTTCCCTGATGGGCCTTCCCCTTTCCTTCGACGGCTTGCGCCCGCCTTTCAAAAAGCGCGCGCCCCTTCTCGGAGAAGACAACGCCGCCTTTCTCGGAGAAGGATCTGCTCCAAAGGATTGACGCCGCTTGCCTCTGCGAGCCCTTTGGGGTTCTGAACGGGGATATATTAGAGAAGTTATTATTCTAATTAAATTTTTTCGGTATGCTGCGGCATTTTGTCTCTTGACAGCCGCTCAAACCGCAATCGAGCCTTCCGCCAAGACGCCGGCGAGCGGCAACCGACAAGCCTCTGCGCGGGCGGGAGTGTGCTTCTCTGCGGGCTTCGAAAGAGCCCGGCAGAGAGCGCGCGAGGTCCCTCAGCGAGAGGAGATCCGGGTTCTGCAACGGCGCCGTCACGGATCCTCCCTGCCCGTCGCCCTTCCCGATCTTTCGCCCGAAGATAAGGGAAGGAGGGGTTTTGCCCGCCCCTTTTCCGCGCGCTTTCCCTTTCCCCGCAGCCTGCACGCAAACGCCATTAAAGCCTTGGAAGGATCATGACCATGAGCGAAGAGGTTGTGGCCCGAAGCCGTCCGGAAGCCGCCGGCCGCCAGCGCTACTGGGTGATGCTGCTGCTTCTCGTTCTCGTCATGGTCAACTACATCGACCGCGCCAATCTCGCCGTCGCCGGGCCGCAGATGGCAAAGGAATTCGGCTGGTCTTTGGCGCGTCTCGGTTTTGCCTTTTCGGCGATGTTCTGGGTTTACACGCCGATGCTTCTCTTCTGGGGCGCGAGCATCGACGTCATCGGCACCCGGATCGGCTACGCGGCGGGGCTCCTCATCTGGGCGGTGGCCTCGATCGTGACCGGAACGATCAACGGTTTCGGCGCCCTTCTCGGCGCGCGCTGGGCTCTTGCCGTCGGCGAGTCGGTGACGCCTCCGGCCTGCGCCAAGATCGTTCGCGAATGGGCCCCGATACGCGACCGCGGCTGGGCGACCGGCGTTTTTACCGCCGGCTATTATGCCGGCCCGGCCGTCGGGTTTCCGATCTCGGCCTGGCTCGTCACCGCTTTCGGCTGGCGCATGATGTTTTATATCCTGGGAGCGGTGACGCTTCTCTTCGTCCTTTTGTGGCTCGCAGTCTATTGGCCTCCGGAGCGCGCCCGATGGCTGCGCGAGGAGGAGCGCGAGCTTATTCTCAAAGAAAGAAACAGCGCCGCCGCGCAGCCCTCCGCCGCGGGGACGATGAGCCGAGCCGACGTCTTGCGCCATCCGACGACCTAGGGGCTCGTCGTCGCGCAGGCGACCGCAACCTATACGGTCTATCTTTTCCTGACGTGGCTTCCGAGTTACCTCCTGCAATCGCAGCACATCAAGATCATGCAGGCGGGGATCGTCAGCACCATCCCTTATCTCGTGGCCCTCGTCGCGGGCATCGCTTTCGGCTGGCTGAGCGACAGGAGGCTCGATGCCGCCCGTATCGACCGCGGCGGCAGGAGGGGGTATGTTCTCGTCGCGATGATTGCCAATCTTGCGATATTGCTCGTGCCTCTCGCCCACAGCCTTCCTCTCATCATCCCGCTGCTCGCCCTCTCGCTTGCGGGCAGCGCCTGCACCTTGACGGCCAACGTGGCGCTTGCGAACGACATGCTGGTCGAGCCCAAATTCGCGGGTCTTCTGTTTGGCCTTTTGGGCATCGGCTCCAACGCGCTCGGGCTTTTTGCGCCGATTGCGACAGGGTTTGTCGCCGAGTTTTGGGGCGGCTTTGCGGCGGCGTTTCTGCTTGCGGGGACGATCACGGCCGCAGGCATCGCCTGCGTTCTCTTTCTGGTGCGCAGGCCCATCGCCGCCTCCCCTTCTCCCCAGGCCGCATGACGGCAGAGGAGGACGATAAACGCAACCGCGTCCATCAATCCGAAACCCAAAGGAGAGCGATATGACCGCCATCAAAGTCAGGAACCCCGTCGCCTCGACGGTTGCGCGGCACGTCGAGCCCGCGCCCCGTCTCGGCGATCTCAATGGCAAGCGCATCGGCCTTTACTGGAATATGAAAGCCGGAGGCGATGTCGCCCTCTTCCGCATCAAGAGCGTGTTAGAGGAGCGCTACCCCGGCGCCCGCTTTGCCGACTACCAGGGCTCGGTCGGCGGCTTGATGCGTCATTGCACGGCCGCCGATTCCGACCGCATTGCAAAGGAGGTGGATGCCGTCATCGGCACCACAAGCGATTGAGGCTCGTGCACGTCGTTTCTCGTCCACGACATGGTGGAATTCGAGAAGCGCGGCGTGCCGACGGTGAGTTTCACCGCGCAAAACTTTATTCACGATGCCGAGTGGAGTGCGGAAAAGTTCGGACGCCCCGGCCTGCCGCTCGCCATTGTCGAACTGCCGTTTACCAATCAGTCGCCTGAGGCCGTCTCCGCCTCTGTCGATCGATCCGCCGATCAGGTGATCGACGGTTTGACCCGGGAGAGCGCGTCCAACCGGCCGCAACATGGGATCGTCAGTCTTCCCGAAGAGTGGTTGGCGATCGAGGGGGAGAGCGAACTCGACGCCCTCGACGCCATGAACCGGCTTTTTCTCGACTATGGCTGGAGCGACGGGTTTCCGTTGCGCCCGCCGCTCGAACGCTTTCTCGCCCGCATGCTCGAAGGAACGACGAAGAGCCCCGACGAGGTCGTCGCGGTTTTGGAACCGGGCTTCGGCAAGGCGACGGTCGAAAAGATCGCCGCCAATGCGGTCATGGCGGGATGCCGCCCCGAGCACCTTCCGGTGCTGATCGCCGCCATCGAATGCCTGGCCGAACCGCAGATGTATCTGCGCAACAAGGCCATGTCGACCGGGCCGCACGCCCCTCTCATCTGGGTGAACGGACCTTATGCCGAGCGTATCGGGCTCAACTCGGGGATCTGTGCGCTCGGCCCCGGCGTGACCTCATACGCCAATACGGCGATCGGCCGTGCGGTTCGCCTCTCGATGATCAACCTCGGCCATCTCTACCCCGGGGTCTCGGATATGGACACGATCGGCTCGCCCACCAAATACGGCATGTGCGTGGCCGAGAACGCGGCTCACAGTCCCTGGGTCCCCTATCACGTCGAGCATGGTTACGATGCGGGCACAAGCACGGTGAGCGTCCATTTCGTCTACGGCATCTGCGAACTCCACGACTTTACCAGCCACGAGGCCGATCGTCTGGTCGATGTCTTTGCCACGGCGGCGACCAACGCGGCGCAGGTGCCGACCGGTCACTGGCTGATCGGCCGCCGCGCCGATCCGCGTTACGGGACGAACGAAAAGGAGCATCACACGATGCTCATCTGCCCCGAGCACGCCGACATTTTTGCCAAGGAGGGGTGGGACAAGGATCGCCTCAAAGAGGCGATGTTCGCCCGCGCGCGAATGCCCTTCGAAAAGATCATGCTCGCCAAGGAAAAAAAGGCGATGGCCTTGTCGCATCCCGAATTGTCGTGGCTTTGGCAAAGCCCCGAGACGATGGTGCCCGTGGTCGAAGACCCCGAATGCTACGACATCGTGGTCGTCGGCGGCGGGGCGGGGCGCGGCGCCTTTTTCTGGGGCGGAGGCCAGCCGCAGACCAAGGCGATCACGGTCTGAAAGGAGGATCGATGGCAAGGGACGCGCTCGCAGAGTTTGTGGTCATGGAGGCCAAATCGATCGTCACGCCCGACGGGGGGGATATCGAACTGATCGGCGTCGAAGGCTCGACCGCCTCCGTGCGTTACAAGAAAGGGCATAATCCGCATTGCCTCGAATGCGTGATCACGCCTGCCGATCTCTGCGATTTTCTCACCGACATGTTCAGCGAGAAGGCCCCTCACATCACCCGGGTCGAGGTCCTGGTCGCCGACTGAGAGGGCGCCCAGAACCCCTCCCTAGCCGCAAGGGGCGCGCCCGTCGTTGCGCGCCCCTTCTTCTTGACGGCGTCCCGCCCCTTGCCGATACTCCTCCCATGGTGATGGCTGGCTGCCGCGTGACGGCGCGCCAGGATGCAAACTCCGCAAAGGCGAGGAGGAGCGGAGGCAGCGCCGAGAATGCGTCGCAGCCGAGGCTTTGGCGATGACGGCGCCGGTGCGCCTCACCGATCTCGCGCATGGCGGCGGTTGCGGATGCAAACTGTCGCCGGCGGTGTTGCGCGAGATCCTCGCCGGCTCCCCTCTCGCTTCGGGTTACGCCGATCTTCTCGTCGGCACCGAAAGCGGCGACGATGCCGCGGTCTATCGCATCAACGACCGCCAGGCCGTGATCGCGACCACCGATTTCTTTATGCCGATCGTCGACGACCCTTTCGAATTCGGGCGGATCTCGGCCGCCAATGCCTTATCCGATGTTTATGCGATGGGCGGGACGCCGATCCTTGCCCTTGCCATTCTCGGCATGCCCGTCGAAAAGCTTGCGATCGAAAT